>JBPCWJ010000185.1:0-2644 GCA_051009635.1 Rhizobiaceae bacterium | reverse complement strand
GAACAAGGGGCCCCGATTGATACCTCGGGTGAAATCATTGACAGCCCGGTGCCGGAACTCAATCGTAAATACAAAGACGCAATTGAAATGATCGAGGCATTGTCAAAGAGCGAGCACGTTCACCAGGTTTTTGTCCGGCACGCGTTTCGCTTCTGGCTGGGCCGTAACGAAACGATCAACGATGCGCCTGTTCTGCAGGCGGCCTATAAATCTTACAAAGGCAACGGTGGCAGCATGAAGGCGCTGATCACTTCGTTACTGACGTCCGATGCGTTTCTTTACCGCAAGCGGATGCCTTCGGCCAAAGTGACTTCCAACTAAAGGATGGATCGAGATGTTGACCCGCCGAAATATCTTAAAAGCCATGGCCGTGGGAACGGCCTCCACGGTTCTGCCCCAAAGCTTGCCGTCGGACCTGACCGCAGCAGCGCCTCAAACCGCCAAGGGTCCCAAGCGGATCATTTTCTATCTTCAGCAGCACGGGTTTTTTGAGGGGCATGCATTGCCGAAGAACGGTAATCATGGTGACCGCCTCGCCGACATTGGTCTGCCTGGTCCACTGGCACCATTGGCGCCTTATGCAGACAAGATGAATATCATCAATGGCTTGCATGGCTTGCACATCAAGCCAGGTCACGGCAGTTTTTATGGGTGCCTGGGCGGATTTCGCAAGGTTCGAGAAAATCCACCCGCCGCCACCATTGATGCGGTGATCCGCAATCATCTGCCCGAGGCCACCATTCCGCAGGTGTCGGTGGGTTTTGACTCACTTGCGCGCATGCAGAATCGCCCTGTTCACCGTGCGTTGACGGCCGTCGGCCCAGGAAAAGCCGAGCCAATGGTGAATAACCCAGTATTGCTGTACAAGACACTCTTTGGCATCGTTTCCAAAGATACCCGCGCGGAATTTACCGAAACCATTAAGAGCTTGGAGTTGATCGAGCGGGAAGCCAAGCTGAATTTTGACAAGCTTTCTTCTGTCGAGCAGGTACGTCGAGAGCCGTTTGTGGCAGGTTGCCGCTATTTGGCGGACCTTCGCAACAAACTGGCCGACCAAGGGGATCACCTTGCCAAGTTCGCCCCGGAGTTCGATGCGCGCTTTACAGATCCCAAGGATAATCTGGAATGGCATGATGCCTTGCTTGACGTAGCGATGGGCGCACTGAAGTCGGGCATAACCAATGTGCTCAATATCGCCCCAGGTGGCGGCGATGTGAGTAGCGGGAATTACGCATTTTTGCAATGTGGACTGGGTGGCGGGCACTATGTCGGGCATCAGGAAAAACTGCCAATTTTTGCGCCTATTCATACGCATAATGCCAATCAACTGGTACGGATTATCAAAGAATTGGAAGCCACACCAGAAGGCGCTGGCACGATGATGGACAGCACCTTGATTATTTACGCAAGTGATTGCGGCAATAATTCGCATTCAAAAGGCGACAATTGGCCACTGGTAACGCTGGGCAATTTTGGCGGCAAACTGACGATGGGTAACTATATTGATTTCCCCAAAGGCAAAAAGCCCTTGAATGCTTTTTACAACACACTGTTGCATGCTGTGGGCGTGGAGCAAGACTACTTCAATATGGATCTTCCTATTATCAATAAGTACGACGCCAAGCCGGGTCCGCTGGAAGAATTACTGGCATGAGTAACCGAAATATCTCAACTCAAGCAACAAGCAATCAGATACTCAAACCTTGGAAGCAAATATGAAGAGTATGATAACAGGCATTGCGGCCCTGGCTGCCTTTGGCGTGTTGCCCGCATGGTCCCAGGAGGACGCGCCTGTTGCACGAGAGCAACCATCTGCAGAGGCCGCACCTGTTACGAATGAGGTGAAGGCTGGCGGTGAAGGAACACCCTTGCCCGACGGGGTCACGGCAGGCGAATGGTTCAGGTTTCATGACGGGACACCTGAGTTCTTCAAAAGGTTCCTCTCATATCACGCATACAAGAACAGGCAACCCTCTTCAAGGGTCTGGAAGATTCAAGAGGATGGCACGTTGTATCAATGCCCATACCATCTAAACGGCTCGGGGCGTGGCAAAGGCGCTAGTGAACGCAGCTTTTTGGTCTCCGCAGACAAGTCTTTTGGTGATTTTGAACTGGAAGTCGTGATGAAATTCGGAGCATCGGGTGGTGGCACACACATCTATTATCGTGCGGATCCTGAAGACAAAAAGCCATTTGTGAAGGGGTTCGAATATCAGGTCACACACCCGGATATCGACATCGAGAAACCGAAGCACCGCACGGGTGCGCTGAGCGATATCCTGGAGCCTATGGTGGATACGAAGTCTCTGATGAAACGAGATGATTGGAACACCATGAAGATCCGGGCGATTGGTAATGTTATTGAGCATTATCTGAATGGAACTTTGGTGCTGCGCTTTGATATCACAACCGATGCATTCAAGGAAGCAGTCGCAGGCAGCAGACGCGGAACCCGGGAGGGCTGGGGGCAACTACCAGAGGGCAGTATTGGGATTGGAGACTCGGGGCTGAGGGGTGCGCAGATGTACTACAAGGAGATACGCATCAGAAAACTATCAGGTGTCAGTGGTAACGCCCCCCGGGGGTAGCGGCTGCCAATCGCGGTTTTGTTTTTGCATGGAACATTTGGCATCGTGCCTGGATT
>JBPCWJ010000184.1:0-3214 GCA_051009635.1 Rhizobiaceae bacterium | reverse complement strand
CCGTCACACTGGGGATAATTTCGGCAATTGGCAGGGATATCAATTCCGGCCCCTATGACAATTTCATCCAGACCGATGCGTCCATCAACAAGGGAAATTCCGGTGGCCCGCTGTTCAATATGGATGGTGACGTAATCGGCATCAATACGGCCATTATTTCACCCTCGGGCGGCTCCATCGGCCTTGGTTTTGCAATTCCCACGAACCTGGCAAAGAAGGTCATCGACGATCTCGTTGAGTTTGGTGAGACAAGGCGCGGCTGGCTCGGTGTACAGATCCAGTCAGTTACCGATGAAATAGCAGAATCCCTGGGGCTGGATGAAGCGCGGGGGGCGCTGGTTGGCGATGTGGTTTCGGACGGGCCGGCAGAAAAGTCTGGCATCAAACCAGGTGATGTCGTGCTGGAATTTGACGGAAAGCCCATTGAAAAGATGCGCGACCTTCCAAAGATCGTTGCCGATACAGAAGTCGGCAAGGAAGTGGATGTTCTTGTCTTGAGGAAAGGCGAGGAACAAACGCTCCAGGTTGAGATCGGAAGGTTGGAAGATGGTGAAAAACGGCTTGCCGAAGCTGAGATCGATGAAGATGCGTCCGATTCCGAGGAAGAAAAGTCTACTGAAGTTCTTGGCCTTACCCTTATGGAATTGACCGATACGGTACGCGAGGATGAAAGCATTGGTGAAGATGTCAAAGGCGTACTGATAACTGCGGTTGAAGAGGGAAGCCATGCCGAGGACAAGGAGATCAAGGCGGGCGAGATAATCATCGAAGTTGGTCAGGAAGCAGTAGACACCCCGGCGGAAGTCGCCGAGCGCGTTGAGGAGCTGAAGGATGAGGGGCGGAAAAATGCGCTTCTTATGATATCTTCAAAGACTGGCGAAATTCGATTTGTTGTGGTTCGGATAGAGAGCTAGCAAATCACCAAACATCAGTTTGATGAAATTCGAGAAGATTGGGCGGTGTTCACACCGCCCTTTTTTCGTTTTGAGACCACTGCTCTTTGGTTATTCTATATACGGTATGCCGTTTGAGGTGCGGATGACTATCGGGAACGGAAGGGTGCAGAAACTCCAGATCGTGTTGATGAAACATGCCAAGCCGTTTCATCACGGCAATCGAACGATGATTGTTATGAACGGCAAATGAAACGATCTCCTCAAATCCCTTGTCCTTGAATCCAAACTCAAGCCACGCTCGACCGGCCTCGGTCGCGATTGCCTGCCCCCAGTATCTAGGAGCAAGACGCCAGCCGATTTCTATCGTTCCTGCCGGGAAGACATCTTCGATGAATGCTTCCTCTATGCCGCAAAAGCCAGCACATTCACCAGTTTCTTTTGGTTCGACTGCACAAAATCCGAAGCCGTTTTGCTCTATGCGATCGGCCAGCTTTTCCATTAGTTGGTTTGACTGAACCTGATCACGCCGGAATGGAAAGTATTCCATTACAACAGGATCGGAATTGATTTCATGGAACAGATCGCGGTCTTCATCGTGCCAGTTTCGCAAGATGAGGTTTTCTGTTTCCAGCAACGTCACAGGCAGAAATCCGATTTTCTGTAACCCTGCAGATACAACAGCGACGTCAGGTCACCACGATCAATCCGGACTTGGGCTTGGCTAGCAACAACCGGTTTGGCGTGCAGGGCAACGCCTGTTCCCGCTAATTTCAGCATCGCCAGATCATTGGCACCGTCACCCACCGCTATGAAATCGTCAGGAGTAATGCGGAGCCTTTTCGAAAGGGTGCCGATTGCGTCTGCCTTGGCCTGACGCCCGAGGATAGGGGGGCGAACCGTTCCAGTCAGCACAGAGTTCTCTTCTTCCAGGATATTGGCCTGGTGGTCATCAAAACCGATCAGTTCTGCAATGACACTTGTGAAATGGGTAAATCCTCCTGATACCAGCGCACAAAATGAACCATTGGCGCGCATGGTAGCAACCAATTGCTTTCCGCCAGCGGCCAGTACGATCCGATCATCGATTACCTGTTTAATGACGGAAGTTGGAAGGTCCTTTAGAAGCGAAACACGTTCGCGTAATGCGGATTCAAACTCGATTTCTCCATTCATCGCGCGTGCCGTAATGTCGGCAACCTTCTCACCAAAACCGGCTTCGTGTGCCAGTTCATCGATGCATTCCTGATCGATCATGGTGGAATCCATGTCTGCAATCAGAGCTTTCTTGCGTCGCGTTTCCATATTCTGGATCGCAAAATCCACCGGTATGTCTGATACAAGCTGTTTGATGGTTTCTTCTGCCACCGCAGGATTTGTGTTATCAGATAAAGGGATATCGAAGGCCACACCATCGGCAAGCCAATAGACAGCGTGGGAGTTCAAACCTTTCATGACCGAGATTGACAATTCCTCAGTTAGGATCGGATTTTTCGGGTTGGCTATGAGTGTTGCCACCAGGGACATGAGTTTGGCCTGTAATCGTATTAAGTGTGGAACGGGGCGGGTAATTGACTGATCGCCCCAATGCGGTCCTGATAGCGGGACCAACAGCATCCGGCAAGAGCAGTCTGGCACTTGAACTTGCAGAAAAATTTGATGGCGCTGTCGTAAATGCAGATGCCAGCCAGGTCTATGATGTCCTGCATATTCTTACAGCCAGGCCGTATTCCGAAGAAACAGCCCGAATATCGCATCACCTTTATGGCCACGTAAATCCGGCGCATGCCTATTCGGTCGCCGAGTGGTTGCGAGAGTTGAAAGACCTTATTCCGGTAATTCGTGATTCCTGCAAAGTGCCGGTAATAATCGGCGGTACGGGCCTTTATTTCAAAGCCTTGCTTGAGGGGCTATCGGAAATTCCCGAGCCTGACCCGGCAGTGCGGGCCTATTGGCGTGATTTTGCCGGCCGTCATCCAGACAGGCTTCATGAGGAACTGGCCCGCCGCGACAAGGCCGGAGCAGAAAAATTGCGCCCTTCTGATATCCAAAGGCTGGTGAGGGCGCTCGAGGTTTTCGACAACACCGGAATTCCACTTTCGCAATGGCAAAAGCGCCGTCTCGAACCGCCGGTTTTGGAAGATGTCAATCTTCTAAAGGTCATTGTTGAACCGCCGCGCGCGGAATTACATAAGCGCATTGCCGGAAGATTTGATGCGATGATCGAAGCGGGTGCAATCCAGGAAGTGGAAAAACTTCTAAGCCTGGAGTTGGCGGACGAGCTTCCGGCAATGAAGGCAATTGGGGTGCGGGAAATAAAG
>JBPCWJ010000183.1:0-3435 GCA_051009635.1 Rhizobiaceae bacterium | reverse complement strand
CAAACGGCATCATCAGATTGGCTGGTGCATATCCATGCGCGCGTGTCAGAAATTGGTGCCCGAGCCAACCAAAGAAACCAAGCCCGAACAAGATTATCCACTGGCTGGCAAGATCGGGATCTTTCCATTCTGCGACAGCAAAAGGCGCAAGCACGATCGTGCCGACCAGGCCGACATATAGTTGCATTGTGTCTGCGGCAACGGTTCCCGAAAGTTTCCGGGTTAGTATGGAGTAAAGCGCAAAACAGACAGCACTTGCCAAGGATAAAATCACTGCCAGATTAAAGCTCTCATCAAACGGCCTGATGGCGATCATGATCCCGCAGAAACCAAACAGAATTGCACTCCAGCGCCAAATTCCAACACGTTCACCTAGCAGCGGCCATGAAAGCGCACAGATAATTATTGGCGCAGAAAACAGGATGGTTGAAGTTAGCGTTAGCGGTAGATACCGGATCGCGAAGAAGTTTCCCACTGTCGAGCCGACGAGGAGAAGCGCCCGCACCACGACCAGTAGCGGTCTTTCGCTGACAATATGGTCAACTATGGCACCGCTTTTGATTACCAGAATCAATGTAATCAGCAAGTGGCCCAGATACCGCATGAATGAAAGCTGGAGTGCAGGTAACCCGGCAATCGCCAGCCACTTGGCACCACTGTCAACGAAAGAAAAGAACAGATATGCAATCAGGATGAGCACTATGCCCGCCATCGGGCGGTCTTCATTGGCCCTGGCGGTTAGTCCGGCCATTAATCGTCTTTAGGAGCGTCTTCCTCCCCACTGAACATTTCACAGAAGAAATCAGTCATCTGCGCAACCATTTCACCACTGTTTCCGTGATCTACGGCCCGACCAAGCGCATCATCCGCGCCAACAGCCATGATGCTTTTTACGCCCGCCACCTCGGCCATGTTCATGTAATAACCGATATCCTTGCGGGCATTGCCAACCGAAAATGCCAATTGGTCCGGGATGCCGTCAATCGCATAGGCTTTCATGAAGTCCATCATTCCCGAATGTAGCGGCCCGGCAGACATCACATCATATAGCTTTTGACGCTCGATTCCGGTTTTGTCGGCCAGCGCAAACGCCTCGCACATAGAGTTCGCCGTGGTCATGGCGAAGAAATTGTTGATCAGTTTGACAGTGTGTCCTGACCCGAGTTTGCCCAGATGGAATACGTTCTCGCCAAGATCTTCCAACACCGGCTTGACCTTTTTGAATGCAGCTTCATCACCTGAACACATAATGTTCAGCTTTCCCTCTTCAGCATGGGCAGGTGTCCTTCCCAGCGGTGCATCGAGATAGGTGCCGCCGATCTTGGCCACGGCATTGCCGATAGCCCTCGTGGAAGAAGGCAATGATGTTCCGAAATCAATAACCGTAGCACCATTTTTCAGGCCGCTGATGACACCTTCAGAACCGTACATTCGACTTTCAACCGAGGCGGATGTATCAAGGCACAACATGACAATATCGCTTTTCTTGGCCAATTCTCGGGCGCTGAATGCTTCTGTGGCTCCATTGGCTATTACGGCATCGATATTTGCCCGTGACCGGTTTGCAATAACCGTCAACGGGTAGTCGCAATTTCGGAGCCTTCGGCACATCGCCGATCCCATCAGCCCAAGTCCAATAAATCCGATTGACGGTTTTGACATGATTATGCTCCGATTATTCAAGCCTGACTTCGAGAATTCTCTGGCGGCTACTGCCACCAATATTTGGTATAAATGGGAGGCGACGAAATACTTGTTCGGCGCTCTCCGTATTGTTTACCGCGTCACAGGAATACGGTCGTTATCCGTGGAACGAACAGGATGAGCATGAGGATCATCAACTGCATCCCGATAAAGGGCAGGAATCCACGGAAGATGTCCGGTAGCGTAATATGCGGCGGCGCAACCGACTTCAGATAGAAGGCAGCCGGACCAAATGGCGGCGAGAGGAAACTCACCTGCATATTGACGCAGAATAATATCCCGAACCAGACCTGAACCATGGTCTGCGAATCCAGTGTTCCTATAAATCCAAGTTCCTCGATCGGCAATTTCAATACGATTGGCAGGAAGACCGGCATGACAAGGAGGACGATACCTGTCCAGTCCATGAAGGCTCCAAGGAACAGGAAGACGACCATCATGACAAGAATAACGCCCATGGTCGGCAGTTCAAAACCGACAATAAGATTTGCAACATAGGTTGGCCCGCCCGCAATGGTATAGGCGCCGGCAAGCGCTGTAGCACCGAAGGTCACCCAGATGATGGTTCCCGTCGACTTGAACGTACGCATCGACGCTTCCTTGAGGAGATTAAACGAAAACTCACCCCGGACGATAATCAGTAACAGGACAGCGACTGAGCCCATTGCTGCCGCTTCCGTAATTCCGGTAATACCCCCATATATCGATCCGAGAACGACAAACACCACCGCAAGCGGCTGCACCATTCCCTTACCTTTGTCCCAGGCCTCTTTGGCAAATTCCAGGCCTGCGCCGAAATAGACATAAGCGGCCATGGCAAGGGCAATCGGACCGTAAATGTAAGGCGTCGAATGATCCTGGAACCAGGTGTCCTGTTCTATCTCGCCAATTGTATGCAAAAATGTGTAGCGAAGCACGATTACAGCAGAAACAAACCCGACAATCTCTGCCAGCAATGTCGTTCCATATTTGAGTTTCTGGGAACCGGTCATGTCTTCAGGAGACGGATCCGGTAACGGTGCCAATGATGGATTTATCCGTGTACGGACAAGTATGTAGATGATGTAACAACCCGCAAGCATGAAGCCGGGCAGAAATGCTGCCTGGAAAAGTGCATGGATCGATGTTTCGGTGATCAGACCATAGAAAATCAAGACAATGGATGGTGGGATCATCGTACCCAGTGAGCCCGATGCACAAATGGTTCCGATTGCCAGATTTTGGTTATATCCAAGACGCAGCATTTGCGGTAGTGCGATCAACCCTAACAAAACGACCTCACCACCGATAATGCCTGACATAGCAGCCATGACCACGGCCATTAGCGCTGTTACCACAGCGATTCCGCCACGGGTCCGGTTCATCCACATGGACAGTGAACTATACATGTCGCGCGCAATTCCGGACCGTTCCAGCAAGGTCGCCATAAAGATGAATAGCGGAACCGAAATCAGGACGTAGTTCGTCATGATCCCGTATAATCGCTGGGCAAGGATATTCATTGGTCCCGAACCAAAACGGCGCGTTAGCGTACCGTCGCCTGCGGTCCAGGCGGCAAAATCAAAACCATGAACAAACGGGTCTGAGATGAGCGTTGGTTCGAATTTCATTACCATCACGACGACAGCAAGAAATCCCGACGCAAAGCCAAGCGGCATGCCGATGGCCAACAGGAACAACATGCCAAACAACAAGACAATTGAAATGGTACCAATATCCATTGTGAAATCC
>JBPCWJ010000182.1:0-2801 GCA_051009635.1 Rhizobiaceae bacterium | reverse complement strand
ACTTCATCGTGAACCGTTATACACGTCACGGCGTGATCTCGTTGCGGATTATCCGACCTATGAGGATCGCAAGTTCTACCGCTTGCCAACCTTGTATGCCTCGATTCAGAAGAATGATTTCTCAAAGGATTATCCAATCATTCTCACATCAGGCCGATTGGTCGAATATGAAGGCGGCGGTGATGAGAGCCGCTCCAACCCATGGCTGGCTGAGTTGCAGCAAGACATGTTTGTCGAGATCAACACTCGCGATGCCAACAATCTGAACATCCGCGATGGTGAACAGGTCTGGGTTGAAGGTGCTGAAGGCGCCAAGGTCAAGGTAATGGCGATGGTGACAGAACGCGTTGGAGAGGGTGTGGCCTTCATGCCTTTCCACTTCGGAGGTCATTTCGAAGGTGCAGATTTGAGGGATAAGTACCCCAAGGGTGCCGACCCCTATGTACTGGGCGAAAGCTCCAACACCGCGCAGACCTATGGATATGACTCGGTAACACAGATGCAGGAGACCAAGGCGACTCTCTGCAAAATCTGGGCAGCATAAGGAGAAGTCACAATGGCCAGAGCAAAATTTCTTTGTGACGCAGAACGCTGCATTGAGTGCAATGCATGTGTGACGGCGTGCAAGAACGAGCATGAGGTGCCTTGGGGTATCAATAGGCGGCGCGTGGTTACCATCAATGATGGCAGCCCAGGTGAGCGGTCTATCTCGGTAGCCTGTATGCATTGTTCCGACGCACCATGCATGGCGGTTTGTCCGGTAGATTGTTTCTACCAGACGGATGACGGCGTAGTGCTGCATTCCAAGGATCTGTGTATCGGTTGCGGATATTGCTTCTATGCATGTCCGTTCGGCGCGCCGCAATTCCCGCAGGCTGGAAACTTTGGTTCCCGTGGCAAGATGGACAAATGTACCTTCTGTGCTGGCGGTCCTGAAGAAACGAATTCACCTGCTGAATTCCAGAAGTATGGGCGCAACCGTATCGCAGAGGGTAAATTACCGATCTGTGCCGAGATGTGCTCCACGAAGGCGCTTCTTGCCGGTGACGGCGATGTGGTTTCCGGCATCTACCGCGAGCGTGTGGTTGCTCGTGGCTTCGGCTCCGGTGCATGGGGCTGGGGATCAGCATACGGTCAAAGAGGCGGTTGAGCATTTATCATCCTGCTGGCTGACCGTCTGCTATGAAACGCCTGAAGTCAGGTCTACAATACTCAATAAGGGCGGCTTGAAGTCGCCCTTTTCAACGAAGGCGCATTTATTCTGACGTGGGAGTCCTCGCCATGACCCGGCTGATTGTCGCAATTGCATTGATTTTTGGGCTTGTTGTCCAGGTTATGGCGCAAGAGGCCACATCACCACCGGCGGTTGATCGATCTGCGACCGGTGGCGCACAAACGCTTGAAGATATTCTCAAGCGGCAACGTGGCGAAAAAGTTGATGGACAATTCAGGCGCAATGCAACTGGCGATCCGGATTCTGCTGCTGGAATATCGTCGCAATTGGGAACACTTGGTGGAGCATCTGATGCCGAGTTGTGGCGTGCAATGCGCTACGGGTCTGCCGATATCAAAGTCTCATCCGGCGGTCTTCCTGCGACAGTACTAATGCAGGATGGTGGAATGCGCTGGCTTGAATGGCGCAAGGGTCCACTTCTGCGGTGGGGCGGCTATCTCCTAATCGGCATGATCGCAGTACTGATCTTGTTTTATCTCTTTCGTGGCCGCATCCTTATTGACGGCGAGAAGACCGGCCGAACAATAACCCGTTTCAAGGCAATTGAACGATTTGGACACTGGCTACTTGCCGGATCCTTTATCCTTTTGGGAATAACAGGATTAATAACGCTTTTCGGAAGGACCGGACTTATTCCGTTTATCGGCAAGGATGCCTATGCCAGCATCGCATTGGCTTCCAAATGGATTCATAACAATGTTGCCTGGGCATTCATTCTTGGCCTGATCATGGTGTTTGTGATGTGGGTTGTGCACAATCTACCCAGCCGAACCGATATCAACTGGATTATGAAAGGTGGAGGGCTGTTTTCCAAGCATAGTCACCCGCCAGCCAAAAAGTTCAACGCCGGTCAGAAACTCATTTTCTGGTCAGTGATTATTCTGGGAACTTCGATATCCCTTACAGGAATTTCACTACTGTTCCCCTTTGAACTCCCGATGTTTGCAAAAACCTTTGTAGCATTGAACGCAACCGGTCTTCCGCAGCTTTTTGGCATGGGTGAACTTCCTGCGCAATTGGCTCCTCATGAGGAAATGCAATACGCACAATTATGGCATGCGATCATATCGTTTGTGCTGATGGCTATTGTCATTGCCCACATTTATATCGGGTCGATTGGAATGGAAGGGGCTTATGACGCCATGGGTTCGGGAGAAGTCGAAGAACAATGGGCCCGGGAACACCACAGTCTTTGGGTTGAAGAGGTAACTTCTCAAAACGAGCAGAAAAGTACGAAGCCGGATGCACCGGCAGTGCCAGCGGAATAAGTCAGGAAAATAGCTGGAGCGTTACGAGGAATGTCGGCAAGGTATACGGGTATGGGTAGGGCCGTCTTCGATACTGTTTTTCGAACCATGTGGTTTGCCATATTGTGCTGGGCAAGTGCCTTCGCTTTTTTTGCCCAAAGCTCCGATGTATCGGCCGATGATTTCTTTACATTAAAAGGCCATGGTGGGCCGGTTATGGACATCGCCGTTTCGGCAGGAAATGGACAGATCGCCTCCGCCAGCTTTGATAATTCCATCGGTGTGTGGACTGGCCGCACTCCGGAATGGCTGGACGGACA
>JBPCWJ010000181.1:0-5425 GCA_051009635.1 Rhizobiaceae bacterium | reverse complement strand
TGGGCCGAGGCAAATGGCACAGAGCGCCCCGACAAGGAGAACGGCAACTTCGCAACCCTGAATACAAACGGGACGGGCGCCTTTATGGTCACCGATCGTCAACCAGGACTGTCCACCTCCTTGAAGCCTTTTGATGGATGGTGGGATACTGCCGAACACAACATCACGGAAGCGACCTATACTCCAATCGACAATCCTGCAACTGCGGTAGCCGCCTTGTTGTCGGGTGATGTCGACATGATTAACCCGGTGCCGATACAGGATGCTGCAAGGGTGGACGAGCGCGACGGGACGACCGTAGTTCGTGGAATTGAGGCGCGTGTGATTATGCTCGGTTTCGGTCATGATCGCGATGCACTCAAATATTCATCCATGGCAGGCGAAGCCAACCCTTTCCTCGATGCCCGCGTTCGCGAAGCAGTGGCCAAGGCGATCAATGTTGATGCAATCCTTCAAACGATCATGCGCGGCAGCGCCCAACCGGCCAGCCAGTTGGTAAGTCCCGCGATGAATGCTTTTTCGGCCGGAAACGATATCCGCCCAGCCTATGACCCTGAAGGCGCAAAGGCGCTTCTCGCTGAAGCAGGATATCCGGATGGATTTTCATTTGGCTTGAAGTGCCCAAACAACCGCTACCTCAACGACGAAGCAGTTTGTCAGGCAATCACGGGCATGTTGGCGCAGGTGGGGATCAAGGCGGAACTTGAAGCGATGCCGGTTCAAAACTACTGGCCTGAATTGAGGGCGGACAATTTCGACATGTATTTACTCGGCTGGTCTCCGGGTACCTTTGACCATGAGCATCCAATTCGGTTTCTTGTCACGACGCCAAACCCGGACAAAAAGCTTGGCTCATGGAATTTCGGCGGATTTTCAAATGCCCGGGTCGACGAGTTGTTGCCAGCAATCCAGTCAGAGATCGATGCCGAAAAACGCCAGGAAATGGTCGATGAGGTCGTCGATATCTATCAGGATCAGCACGCCTATGTGCCACTTTATGTGCAGCCTCTCGTTTGGGGAATGCAGGATAATATCCAGTTGACCCAACGTCCGGACAACTTCTTCATCCTTAGATGGGTGACAGTAAACTAGGGCGGTTGCCAGTATGGCCGTGAAGGGCATGCTGGCAATTGCTGCTGCAAGCTGTCTTATCCAATCCGGCGGTTATTTCAGTCGATCCTTGTCCTGCTGTTTGTGATGCACCTGTTTGGCTATCGAGGTTGACTGCATAAGGTACCCATCAGCGCATTTGTTGGCAGTTGATCTGGAGGGTGGGTCAGACGTAAACTTGACGGCTCAACAGGGAATGGCGGCCATGGCTGATAAAAGTGACTTTACACCGGAAGAGTGGGCGAAAGTGCTGGAGAGCATTCTCGCTGCCGGCCTCGCCATTTCGGCATCCGATCCAAGCGGCTGGTGGGGCACTCTCAAGGAAGCTGCGGCGAGCACACCGGCGCTCCCCAAGGCAAAAAGCGATCCCAGGTCCAATGAACTCATCAGGGCAGCAATTGCCGATTTTGAAAGGTCTGATAATGGAAGCATTCTCGCAATGCACGAACGTTTCGCCAAGGCGGAACCTGCCGAAAGTGTAAGGCGTTCATTGGCAAGCTTGCGGGAAGTTTCCGCCATCGTGGATGCCAAGGCTCCTGACGAGGCAGCAGCCTTTAAAACCTGGCTCCGCGATATCAGCCAGAAGGTCGCGGAAGCTGCCGTGGAGGGGTCTGTTCTCGGCTTTGGTGGTGTCCGTGTTAGCGATGCTGAAAAGGCAACTTTACGAGACATCTCCAGGGCGTTGGGCATGGGTTCCTGACCTGGTTCGCCCGCAAGTCCGCCCAGTATATTGCGGAGATCGGATGAACCTCCTGCCAATGCGGACAATACCCAGCTTGGATCAAGACAGGATCGTCTGAAAAGGGCATATATTTATGCTATTTGTAATTGGCCGAGTTGAAGATGATTTTTCCTTCAAAAAACGAGATAATTTGTCCTGACAATTTGAAAGCACACAGTCTTGACCCTCCAGTGGGTGGAAGCTTTAGAATACTGTTTGATTGGATTTTGCGACAGCGACAGCTGGATAAATGAACAAGAGAAAAACATTCGGCAGGGCTTGGATTAATGATGCTCTGGTGACCATTGCCAGGACTATTACATTCATTGCTGTTTTGGCTTTAGGCCTGTCGGGTGGAATATATTCTCATGCGGAAGAAGTTTCTCATCACCACGCTGTTGAAACACATCACTCTCATGATCATTCAATTGATCTCGGTTCCTGCTGCGAATCTGATTTCAGTGAATCGGTCCATTGCGGAGCAAATTTGCTGACCTTGGTCGAATTATATCAACTGCACCATCCCGCGCGGGTGGTTGATTCTACGCCGTTTGATATTCAAGAGTTTATTGGTTCCAGTCTGGTTATTGATCCCCCACCTCCGCGATTCTTCCTCGTTTAAAGCAACAATTTAAGCAGCAACCTCGCTGTTTTGTCTGTTTCTTTGAGGAATACAAATTATGAAAACCTCCACATTTTTAATCGTGGCAGCGATGGCTGCGACGGCCACAGTGTCTGCACTGGCCCATGAAGGTGCAACCGGTGTCGTAAAAGAACGTATGCTGATGATGAAAGATGTATCATCGCAGATGAAATCTCTGGGCCAAATGATCAAGGGCGAACTTGGATTTGATCCAAAGTTTGCATCTTCAGCCGCTCGAAATATAGCCAGTCACGGTCGCGAAATGTTGGTCTTGTTTCCAGAAGGCTCCATTGATGAGCCGAGTAAGGCACTAGAGACAATCTGGCAGGAATGGGATCAGTTTGAGCGAATAACTCGGGTTTTTATTGCCCAGGCAAATGAACTGGCCGAAGTATCGCAAACAGCGTCCAAGCCAACGGAAATAATACCCCAATACAAAGCGCTAACCCAGACTTGTTCCACCTGCCATCAAGACTATCGAAAGCCAGACTAGCCTGATGGCCATGAAATTTTGAGGAGGCGGGCACACGCAAGTTGACTACCCCCGCAGTAACAAAACGCTTGTCTGGAAATTGGGACTAAATGAAATCATAATGACCAATCACCGTAGAACTCTCATAGCCGCTGTTTGCCTGGCCTTGCTGATTGGCGTCTATTTCGCTTGGAATCCATCCGAAACGCCAAGAGTTGGCCTTTTCTTGCCTGATGATCAGCAGATGGTTGCGCAGGGAAAGGTGATCTACACAGAGCAATGCGCTTCCTGCCATGGTGATAATCTTGAAGGTGAACAAAATTGGCGACAACCCAAGGCCAATGGCCGTATGCCGGCACCTCCACATGATGAAACTGGGCATACCTGGCACCACAGCGATCAGCAGCTTTTCAAGATAACAAAATTTGGTTTGGCCAGTATGACGAAATTGAAAGATTATCAGACGGACATGCCAATCTATGAGGATGTGTTGACAGATGAAGAGATCATTGCAGTTTTAAGTTTCATCAAGGCGCAATGGAACAATAAGATCCGGGAACAGCATGACGAATTTAACCGTCGTCACTCGGCCAGAAATCAATGAAATACTGCAGGAGATAGATAAATGTTGGATCGCCGACAGTTTTTGAAAAATTCAATTGCACTTGGAGGCGCGCTTTCTCTCGGGACGTTGGCGACTCCTGCTTCCGGTAGCAATCAATTGGTTCTAACCGCTGAAGAATCTGACACTTCTCCAGCAAGTGATAGTCTCCCGGAAAGCCGGTTATGGCTCTACAACCAGGCTTCTCCCGGGCCTGAGATAAGAGTTCAACAAGGAGAAACCGTTCGGGTAAGACTGGTCAACAAGCTACCGGAAGCGACATCAATTCACTGGCACGGTATTCGGATCATCAACGCCATGGATGGTGTATCCGGACTTACGCAAGACGCGGTTCCTTCGGGTCAGGAGTTTGAATACGAATTTGTTGTTCCGGATGCAGGCACCTATTGGTACCATGCTCACAATCGAAGCTGGAACCAGGTAACGCGTGGTTTGTATGGTCCTTTGATCGTCGAAGAACCGGAAACTGTTATTGACCGGGTTCACGATTTAACACTCGTGATTGACGACTGGAGGCTCACCCGCGAAGGTCGGCTTGACCTTGAAAGTCTGGGTTCAATGATGGATTGGAGCCATGCCGGCCGTTTAGGTAATTTTGTAACGATTAACGGCGCATCCCAACCAACTTATGAGCTTAAGGCTGGCCAAGGCTACCGCGTCCGTCTGATTAATGCATCCAATGCCCGCACATTCATAATCGACCCTTCACGATTTGGCGCCCGGATTTTGGCATTGGATGGTCAACCAGTGTCCGATACATCAGATCAGGCTGGCCAGATACAAATTGGATCGGGGCAGCGTGTGGATTTGTTTCTGGCGCCTACCAACACCGGTAAACTTGAACTGGAAACGCTTGTAAGGGATCAATTTATCTCCCTGGCGCTTTTTAACGTTGTAGGCAATCTAACCCAAGCTGCACCGTTTCCGAGGTTACCAAGCAATAAACTACCAGAGCCAGATCTAAATAATGCTCGCCGTATTCCACTGGAAATGACAGGTGGTGCGATGGGCACTTTTGTGGAGACAACATATAAGGGAAAAATCCTGAGCCGGGAGGACTTTCGAGCGACCCGCCAGCTCTGGGCGTTTAACGGTGTAGCCAATTTGGCAAAAGAGCCATTGTTCTCAGCAAAGATCGGAGAAACCATTATTGTTGAGGCTAGAAACCAGACTGCATTCCAACACGCAATTCATTTACATGGCCACCATTTCCAGGTCCTTCAATCAGACGTTGACGGAACGGGTTCAATGGGCAATTGGCGGGATACATTTTTGATTGAGCCCAATGAGCAAGTTGATGTTGCGTTGGTGGCCGACAATCCCGGCAAATGGCTTTTTCATTGTCACATGCTCGAACATGCAGCCGCAGGTATGAACACATGGTTTGAGGTTGTTTAGTTGCAAATCACTACCCGTTAGGACCGGACCACAAAAATACCTGTTTTGTCTTGGAACTTCACCCAAATTTGGGAGTTGATATTAGGCAGGAAATGCCCGCTTTGAGCCATAAACAGACTTGCCTTGAGCGCAGTGGAATCTTGATTGCGTCATCTGGTTAGTGTCCGGTATCTGGCATGAACAGCTCTTTAATCTCTCAATCGGTTGCGATGGCCAGAGCTCACTATCCACATTCGAGGTGAATAAGGCATGTTTGCTGCAAAGGACTTCGACGCTCTCACTTTCGATGTTTATGGCACCATTTTGAACTGGGAACCTGAAATAGCAGCGTTTCTGGTCGACTGGGCCGCGGCAGCCGGCAAATCTTTCGATCAATCAGATCTGCTTTTGGCATATGATCGTGTCAGGCAGCCACTTCAGGAGCATCGCCCGGCCTGGCACTATCCTGAAGTGTTGAGG
>JBPCWJ010000180.1:0-3494 GCA_051009635.1 Rhizobiaceae bacterium | reverse complement strand
CGAGACCGGCTATGACATGATCCCGGTAAATCCACGCCCAGATGTCAAGGAAATTCGTGGCATCAAGGTTTATCCCAATCTTGAATCCATTGATCGCCCCGTCGACATGGTCGAAGTGTTTCGCCGCGCCGAAGATTTGATGGGGGTCACCAAAGAGGCGGTAGCAATCAGCGCAAAAGTGCTTTGGGGCCAGATTGGTGTGATCGATTACGAAGCAGCACGCCTCGCGGAAGATGCAGGCATGAAAGTCGTGATGAATCGCTGTCCCAAGATCGAACTCTTCAGACCATTCTGGAAACCCAAATTGCACCTTGGAATTTGAACACAAAATCAGGTAAATCCCATACAACCTGATTACGATCACCTATGCTGCAAGCTGCTGCGTCTCCATCGTTTGCGCCAGATGTTCACATTCCAGTTTCATCGTTTCACTCAATTGATGATGCAGTTTCTGGACTCTGGGTATATCCCATTCAAACGAGGCGACCTCTTCGGTTATCTGGAACAATTCCGCCGACAATACATCGCGCCATGATTGATATAGCGCCAGATCGCTCACACCGACGCCAGTCAAGGCATTGGCTAGCAACTGGGCATCACGCAATGCGTCGGTTATCCCATGCGCTGTCATCGGATCCTTGAAATATCCGGCATCTCCAACAAGTGCCCATCCTTCGCCATGGGATTGCCGGAAATATCCGGGACAACCGGCAAAACCTCGAAGTTTTCCAGATATTTGAGCACTATCGAGTTTATCAGCAAGCGCAGCAGAATTCGCACGCGCTATTCTCATAAACCCTCCGGGCAAGTCACCACGGAAAGTCTCCGCAAATCTGGATGCTGGAACACCAACAAAAACACAGGTCTGGCCGTCATTGGTCGGGATCGTACCAGCGGCTGTTCCCTCACCAAAATACCATTGGGAGCCATGGTCCGCCATGTCATCGTAATATCCATAGACAACTCCGGTGGAATTTTGCCCCTGCCTGTAGATCTGTGCATCAACCAGCCTGGCCACCTGCGATTGACGCCCATCGGCTCCAATCACCATATCTGTCTTTATCTCAACGGTGTTTGCGTCTCGGTCTCTTGCGGCTATTCCGCAAATCTTTCCATCATCTGTACGGACCAGATCTGTAAGCACCATTCCGAAACGAAACTCCACTCCGGCATTTTTAGCCTCATCAACCAGTACCTTGTCGAGTACTGTACGCCTCGGCGCGATCAGACAATCCACTCCCCATTCGGGTTTGATTTTCACAGGAACGGACTCCGGGCCGTAATGGAAAGTGGTACAATCGATCTTGGGCGTTCCAAGATTGACCAGCTTTTCCAGCACACCCCAATGGTTCAATTGCATAACCGCACCCCGCATCAATGCGTGGGTTGAAAGGCGGTCACTTCCGTATTCCTGACGGTCAATTACCAGCACTCTTGCACCTGCACGCACAAGAAGCATCGCTGTTGATGCACCCGCACAACGTGCACCAACAACCACAAAATCGTATTGCCTCATTTCGACAATTCTGGACATTTCATTGATCCTTTCAGGCTGCCTCTTTATAGAGTGCAGCGTGCAGATGATCGCAAATTTCCTTTGCATCATCCCCGACACCATCAATCAACGACGATTTACGGCGGCGTAAAAATGGCAGCCCCATCACGTAGAGCCCGGGTGTTTCGGCGATACCGCCATCATGGCGAATACGCCCCTTGCGATCGAATACCGGCACATCCAGCCAGGAATAATCCGGCTTGTACCCTGTTGCCAAAAGCACGGTCTTTATACCTTCAGCAGCAAAATCCAGTCCGAGAATGGATTTCTCATCCACCCGGGTAGATTCAAATCTGTGTGGTTCCTCGACTTGGCCATCCATGCCGTTCTCGGTCGACCATTCATCGAGTGTGTTGAGCAGGCGATTCATCTTCAGATCAGCCAACGCACAGACATTTGCCAGAGAACCGGAAAACATTGCCTTTCCGTCTCGAATACCTGCAAGTCTTCCGACCTTGCGAATTCCCGCATCATCCATTGAATTCAGATCCATCGTCTCGCGAGGTTCTGATCCGGCCAATTGCAGCGAGGGGACACGGCGCGCACGATTTATGTCGTCCACTTCGTGGTAGTCCATGTCCAGAACACCTGCGACATCCATCCACCACTTGATATCACGTCCGCGATATACTCGTGGAACCCGCACATGCTCTCCGACACAAATCGTGACCTGCCGGCCGGAAGCCTGAATTTCCTTGGCCAATTGAAGACCTGTTGCAGATGCACCAACAACCAGCACACCTCCATCTGGCAACTGGTCCGGATTACGGTATTGCAGCGGTGTTATGCTTTTGATCTCTTTTGGCAAATCGTCAGCAAATTTGGGCACCGAAGCGATGTTACAAGCACCGCTGGCTAAAACCAGCTTGTCACAGGACCACATTCCCCTGTCTGTGCTGATCGTATAACCTTTTTCGGATTGTTTTACTGACAATACGTTGGTGTGGCTTTCCACCGGCGCTGATATTCTGGCTGAATAATTATCAAGAAAACTGACAACTTCCTGCATATCCATATAACCGTCAGGATTGTCACCCTCATAGGCGTATCCAGGTAGGCGGCTCTGCCAATTCGGGGTCAAAAGCTTAAGTGAATCCCACCGTTCGGTACGCCATGAATTCGCTACCTCGCCGCGTTCAAGCAGAACATGATCTATTGAACGGTCGGCGAGGTGCTTGCTCACAGCGAGCCCGGCCTGTCCGGCGCCGATTATGACGGTCGCAGTATTTTTCACGACTCTCGCTCCTTGCACTACTGTTGTATCTAAAAGTTAGTTTACGTTGACCAAAACGTTGGTCGGGTTTGTTACCAGGTCAAAGACGGCAGAACGCTTTTGCGATTGCGCCACGATTGCCTTGATATCGTCTTCACTGGCATCGGCATCAATATTGAACTGTATTCGGATGTCGCCAAAGCCATTGCGTACTTCATCGTCGATTCCCATAATGCCTTGAAGGTCCATATCGCCTTCAATCGTCGCTTCAACGGAGTTAAGCTGCACGCCACGATATTGAGCGACAGAGGCAACACCTGCTGCCAGGCAACCTGCAAGGCCGGCAAGGACAACTTCAACCGGAGTTGGGGCATTGTCTTCTGCGGCAAATACTTCCGGATGATCTGTGTCAACCGTGAACTCCTTGCCTCGGGATTGTTCTTCACCCAGACCAAAGAAGTTACTGATGGTTGTTGTGCTATGGGTTCCATTTACCCATTTACTGGATGTACGCCACTTAAATTGCGCTGCTGCCGGCATTTCTGTCAACGCTTCCCGCGCTCCGATCAATGCTTCTACATTGACGCCATTATTTGCAGTGTTTTCTGTGTTGGTTCCCGACATAGTCATACCCTTTCGTATTCTGTGACATCTCAATTTGTTTAAACGCTCGCCCTTTGGTATTCACCGATCCGGTTCGTCGCTGGCAGTCATATGGGCGCAAAG
>JBPCWJ010000179.1:0-8650 GCA_051009635.1 Rhizobiaceae bacterium | reverse complement strand
GTAGCTGGATGTGCCCAACCTGAGCGGCCAGATCTCGAACCTTGACCTGTGTCGATTTGGCAATGTCGACAATGGAGGCATTGGGTTTGCGCAGTTCCGCAAGAAGCGAACGTGTGAATACGGAATTTGGGTTGCTGTCGCCCGGTCCCATTCCATCCAGTGCAGATTGGTACTGGCCGGCTGAATACAGAACGAAAATGCCTTCACCAAGTGGTTGGTTTGCCAAGCCACCGGAGCCGCCAATGGAGCGTTTTCCGGGAACCGCAAACGGATTGTCCCGGCAGGCGTCCAAAATTAGAATTGCCGTTTTCGCACCAGCCTTCAAAAACCGGTCGGCCAGATTATTGGTCAGGAAAGCTTCATCGCGCACAAGGGATTCGTCGCCCGGCCCTGCCTGCGGAATGTCGACAGGCAAGAGGAAGTCCTGGCCGGAAACGGAAAATCCGTGTCCTGCGTAATAGAACAAAGTCAGATCGCCGGGCTGAATTGACTTTTCAAATTCATTTACGGCGCGGCTCATGGCCCTGCGGCCAATGTTTCTCGCAGTCGTCACCTGAAATCCCATGGCGGAGAGTTCCTGCGATACTGCTCCCGCATCATTGACTGCTTTTTCAAGAGAGGAGATTTCCTCATACTCATCATTGCCGATGACAAGGGCAATCCTGCGCTGTTCCGGGCCGTTCTGCTGGGCCAGCGAGATATTGGTCGTGGCCAGAATGGAAAGAGCAAATGCCAGCATACTGCTCGCAAGTAGAGGGATCAAAAACTGTGGTCTGCGAGCTAAGTTTCCGTTCGGATTCTGCATTGACGGTTCCGGTGTTCAATTAGGAAAAACATATCTGGATTGTTGGCGCAGTTTAGCGACCGATCCACCATAGGCAAGTCTATCGGTGTCTGAGTGATGATAGAATTCATTCTGCACATTGCATCCTTGACCAGTCAGGACTATGTCTGCCTGAAAGGAGTTCAAGAAATGACACAGGGTCCCAATCGCGTTCTCGATGAATTCGCCAAGTTGATGACGGATGCCGCTGGAGTGGCTGATGGTTTCCGTCGTGAAGCGGAAACGGCCATCAAGTTCCAGGCTGAGCGTATTATGGCGGAAATGGATGTTGTGAAGCGCGATGATTTTGAAGCCATAAAGGAAATGGCCGCAAATGCCCGCGCCGAAAACGATGCGTTGAAAAGCCGGATTGAGGCGCTTGAAACGAGGGTTAAGAAACTGGAAGCCGGTGCAAAGACCCCAAAACCCAAACCTGCTGCAAAAAAATAAAAAAATTCACAAGAATTTAATCCACACGCCTTGTAGCCAAAAAGCAGAGTCCAAAGAATCAGTTACACGGAAATGCGCAGTTTCTGATTCAAGCTTTCTCCACAGGTTAGCGGGGCACAGACAATGGCAGGGGCTAGCCAAAGATAATCCGCGTTATACACTGAAATTACAGGATGATTCGCGGCGGACGTGAGTGCTCCGTAGCTTGGGAGCTTCGTGTTTCAGTTGGTTTCCAGGGTGCGCCGGTTGGCGTTCAGCCGGCAAGTAATGTGCTTGTAACAAGTTCGGTGACCAGTGCGTTTTTTGAAGTTCGTATCTGTCTGAGTTTATCAACAGAACATAAAATGCCGTGTGGCGGCGGAAACGAGGAAAAATGAGCCTTCTTGGAATGGAACTGGACCGAGAGGTAAATCCGGTTGACATGATCGAGCTGGTGGCATCAGCCAATGAATGGGAATTCGAGCGCTCGGGTGATGATGAAATCAATATTTCGGTGTCGGGATTATGGGCGGATTACAGCGTGTCCTTTTCCTGGATGGAAGATTTCGAGGCACTTCATTTGGCATGTGCATTCGATCTAAAGGTTCCCAAAAGGCGCGAGGCGGAGACAATGCGGCTTTTGTCTCTCATCAATGAGCAGATGCTGATTGGACATTTCGATCTTTGGATGCGCGAAGGTACGGTCATGTATCGCCAGGCCCTGTTGCTGAATGGTGGAGCTGAGCCGACAGGCGAGCAGCTTGAATGTCTGCTGACCAGCGCGTTGGAAGCCAGTGAGAGATATTACCAGGCGTTTCAATTCGTCGTTTGGGCAGGCCACCCGGCTCAACAGGCGCTGGACGGTTCCCTGTTCGAGACCCACGGGACAGCCTGACCCTAATATCTCTTGGTGTTGCCTGTGAATTAGCATTGTCTGTGAATTGGCGTGCGATTGCTTGAACGCTTGAGCGATAGCTCAATCCATGGCAATCAGAAACCATGACAAAAGATGACGAATATTCCATAGCGCTGGTTGGCGCAGGCAATATGGGCGGCGCCCTGCTTGGAGGCTGGTTAAACGATGGCATTTCGGCCAAATCCATAACGGTTATCGACCCATCGCCTGCAGACCATATGAAGGACATGATTTCCGGTGCGCAGGTACGCCATGAATCTGCTGCGCCGGAAGATCATAGACCGGACATATTGGTCTTGGCGGTAAAGCCCCAAATCATTGAAAAGGTTATTCCTGCGGTCAGCCATATGGTTGGAAAAAATACCGCCCTTGTTTCTGTGGCGGCGGGAAAAACAATCTCCCAACTTGAAGACGGTGTGGGCAAAGAATGTGCGGTCGTGCGGGCCATGCCAAATACTCCGGCTTTGGTGAGGCGGGGAATTACAGTTGCTTGCCCGAACAGGTTGGTGACCGATGTCCACATGAAACGTGTTGAGCGTCTATTGTTGGCTGCTGGTTCTGTAGAGTGGGTAATGGACGAGCACCTGATTGACGCGGTAACTGGCGTTTCAGGTAGCGGCCCCGCCTATGTGTTCTATCTGGCCGAGTGCATGGCAGTGGCCGGAGTAAAGGCGGGTTTGCCCGAGGCGCTCGCCAGAAAACTTGCAAGTGAAACCGTATCCGGTGCCGGGGAATTGCTGGCGCGCTCCGACAAGGAAGCTGAGACATTAAGGGAAAATGTTACATCTCCAAACGGGACGACTGCAGCGGCACTTGAGGTTTTGATGGGAAACAATGGCATGGGCCAGCTTGTTGAGAAGGCTGTATTGGCAGCAACCAAACGTTCCCGGGAATTATCGGACGGCTGATCATGAGTGATGAAGAGAACAAGGAAACGCTTTCTCAGATAACGATCGACGATTTTTTGAAAGTTGATATCCGCGTTGGAACGATAGTCGAGGCGGAGGTTTTCGCTGAAGCGCGTAATCCGGCTTACAAGCTGAGAATTGATTTTGGGGACAAGATAGGCATCAAGAGATGCTCTGCCCAGATAACGGTGCATTATTTGCCCGAAGACCTGGTTGGAAAGCAGGTGATGGCTGTAGTCAATTTCCCGCCACGGCAGATTGGCCCAATGATGTCTGAAGTTCTCACTTTGGGATTTGCCGATGAGGATGGCGCTGTAGTTCTGGCGATGCCGAGCAAGGAAGTTCCAAATGGAGGCAGGATGCATTGACTGGTAGACCAGCATCGGTCGGTATTCTTTCAAAGGCAATGTTTCTTGCCTTAACTGCTTTTGTTGCGGCAGAACAGCCAGAACAGGTAATCACATCGGGTGACGCAGGAATTGTAGTCGAGGGACAGTCAGCGGCCGGCAGTGGAGATGCTACAAACAAGGGCGCGGTGATAAGTGGCAATTCGCCAAATGTGTTTATAGGGGGAAAGCCAGCTGCAACGATTAGTGCTGATTCCAACTGTGGCGGCAAGGTCTCTACCGGTGCATCAACGGTGTTTGTCAACGGAAAGCCACTGGCGACAACAGGCAGTAACGTTTCGAATTGTGATAATTAGTTCTACTTCGGCAGCCTGACCACCGCCTGAAGCCCGCCCATATCGCTTTGATGCATGTTTATGTCGCCACCGTGATTGCGTGCGATGTCGCGTGCGATTGAGAGGCCGAGGCCCGTGCCGCCTTCGTCCTGGTTTCGGGCTTCATCCAGACGCATAAACGGTTTGAAGACTTCTTCACGCAATTCAGCTGGAATACCTGGCCCGTCATCGTCGATACTGATGGTAATCCAGTTGTCGCCCTGTGTGACATTGATTACTAGCGTGTTGCCATGCCTCAGACCATTGGCAACCAGATTGGATATCAGGCGGGATATGGCGCCGGGTCTGCCTCGTATGGTCAGCCCGTCCGGGCAACGTACTGTAAGTTTCTTGTTCTTGAATTCGGCATCCTTTTCATGCCTTCGCAAAAGTTTGCAAATGTCGATTTCCTGATAATCCTCACCAGTCTCACCTTTTGCAAAATCAAGATATCCCTGCAGCATCTTCTGCATTTCATCGACATCGGCCTGCAGTTCTTCAATGTCGTGGGCGGACCCTGCCGTTTCGCCAATCAGTGCAAGTTGAAGCTTGAATCGCGTAAGCAGTGTACGAAGATCATGGCTCACACCGGTCAGCATATCGGTGCGCTGTTCCATCTGCCGTTCAATCCTGTCACGCATCTGCAGAAAT
Source organism: Rhizobiaceae bacterium (assembly GCA_051009635.1). Lineage (GTDB taxonomy): Bacteria > Pseudomonadota > Alphaproteobacteria > Rhizobiales > Rhizobiaceae > BOKV01. The sequence goes on along the minus strand of JBPCWJ010000179.1, from coordinate 4,202 downwards.
GCCAACCCGGCCTGCCGAACTTCGCGGGAACCTCGAATACGAAAATCCTCTGGCAAATCCCGGCCTTTACCAAACCGTTCTGCCGCATCAGCCAGCTGTTGTATCGGGCGGATCTGATTGCGCAAAAATGCAACCGCGATGATCAGCAGGAACAGCGATGTGCCGACCATCCAGACAAGAAAAATATGGCTGTTGGAGGCATAGGCCGAATTACGCTCGGCAAATATCCGTAATACCGCTTCTGGATTTTCCAATCTGATCCGAATTTCAAGCAGGCGTGAATTGCCTACAGTGTCGATCCAGAACGGACGGCCGATCTGGGTTGCAATCTCTTCACGCAGGACATTATCCAGGATGGAAAAGAAAGGTTTTGTATTTGCCGGGGGGAAGGGATCGGGTGGCAAAAGTGCAATATTTAGATTAAGCCGTTCGCGGGCAATATCTGCGATTTGCTCATGCGCAATTTCATCAGGAAATGTTTCAATCAAATCGATTACCGCTGCAATATCGGCGGTGACGGCATTTGACAGTCTCTGGGTAACCGTCTGCCAGTGGCGCTCCATGAAAACAAAGGCCAGTACACCCTGTAACAATACCATTGGAGCGATGATGATGATGAGGGACCTGGCATATAACCCCTTGGGCATGCGTGAAGCTGTCCAGCGGGTCAATCTCCGCCAGGGCCTCCTGCGCAATCGCAAGTTAGTGACTGTGCCGGTATCTATTGCCAATCAGCCCCTCGCATTAGTTAGTCCTGACCCTAGTCTATACAAAGCCTGTAGCCGATGCCACGGACAGTTTGAAGCCATTTCGGGTCAGAAGGGTCATTTTCGACCTTCCGTCTCAACCGGTTGATCTGGACATCAATCTTGCGTTCTCCTGCCGCTGAAGCGCCACCAAGCAAATCATGGCGCGCGACCGTCCCGTCTGGCTGGCTGGCAAAAGCCGACAGGATTTCGTGCTCGCGATCAGTCAGGCGGACTGCCTCACCATCTTTTCGCAATTCGCGCTTGGTGACAAAATACTGGAACGGACCGAAGCTGACCTGTTCAACAGAATAGGCTTCCGGCTTGTCGGTTCTCTTCAGAATTGAACTAATGCGCAGCAAAAGCTCCCTCGGCTCAAACGGTTTTGGCAGATAGTCATCTGCTCCTACTTCGAGGCCGGAAATTCGATCATCAGTATCTGCCAGCGCGGTCAGCATCAGGACAGGCACATTATCGCTTTCAGCACGAAGGGATTCAGTAAAGCTGAGACCTGTTTCGCCTGGCATCATGATGTCGACAATCAGCAGGTCAAACTCCAGTGAATTGAGTTTACGACGAGCCGCGGCCGCATCTGCTGCAACGGAGACACGAAAACCGTGATCACCCAGATAACGCGAGAGCAGCTCGCGAATCCGTCTGTCATCATCAATTACAAGCAGATGCGGGGCTTCATCTGCAACCTGATCTGTCTTTTTCCCCGTTATTCCGTGTAACTGAGATTGTCCAATCATCCTACCAACGCTCCTTGCGGCAGCAAATCCATACCATGCCAGGAACAAGTGCCCTGCATCCGGCGCCTTACTTGAATTTAGTCGTTTGGCCGGGTTGGTTCATCATTTCCTTCATGAACCGGGATATTATAGATTTATCGTTCAATTCGAGATTTTTCATTGCCTTATCTATCCGGCGAGACTGTGGTGCGGATAGTTCCAAAATCAATTCCCGGCCCTTGAATGTAGGATAAAGCAGCCGTTGACGCCGATCCTCATCCCCCTCGACCTGTCGTATATAGTCTGAATCAATCAGTTGCCGTAACACCCTGGAGAGACTTTGCTTTGTGATATCCAGTATCGATATCAACTCGGCAACGGTCATGCCGGGATTGCGATTCACGAAATATAGCGCGCGGTGATGTGCACGGCCAAATCCGATACGCTTCAGCATTCTGTCGGCATCTGCCGTGAAATCCCTGTAAGCGAAGAACAAGAGCTCAATATTTGCGATTTGAGGGACGTCGCTCGCCGATAATGGATTAAGTACAATGTTTTCCGTATCGGTGGTCATGCTTTCTGATCCAGCCAAATTTGTTAAACTGGGTATAACAATGCCACATTGTTGTGTTTATGTCAGCACTATTGACATAAAATTGTGGCAAGCCTAGTTTTTGACGTCGTTATTTGTCACGGCTGCACCGTCTGCAAATGGCGCCTTGTTTGCCAATAGGAGGAAATTATGGCTGGCATATCCTACGATAAACTCGATGGACATATCTGGTTCAACGGGGAATTTGTGGCGTGGGAAGATGCAAAGGTTCATGTGCTGACACATGGTTTGCATTATGCCAGTGCGGTGTTTGAAGGTGAGCGGGCCTATAGCGGAAAAATCTTCAAGCTGGAAAAGCATACCGACCGCCTGTTCAAATCTGCCGAGATGCTTGGTTTTGAAATTCCCTATTCGCGCGATGAAATCAATCAAGCCAGTATAGACGAGATAGAGAAACAGGGCTTGCAGGATGGCTATGTTCGCCCGATTGCCTGGCGTGGCAGTGAGATGATGGGGGTTTCGGCGCAATCCAACAGGATCAATGTCGCAATCGCTGCCTGGGAGTGGCCAAGTTATTTCAAGCCTGAAGAACGCTTGAAAGGTATCCGTCTGGCAATGTCGAAATGGCGCCGGCCAGACCCGGTTACAGCGCCATGTCATGCCAAGGCAGTGGGCCTGTACATGATCTGTACGTTGTCCAAACATACTGCGGAAGCTGAAGGATATGCCGATGCCATGATGCTGGATTGGCGTGGTAGAATCGCCGAGGCAACCGGGGCTAATGTGTTTTTCACCAAGGACGGGATTATACATACGCCCGACCCTGATTGTTTCCTGGATGGTATAACAAGGCGGACAGTTATAGATCTCGCACGCCGGCGTGGATATGAGGTTGTCGAGCGGCTGATCATGCCGGAAGAACTGGTAGAATTCGAAGAGTGCTTCCTGACCGGGACTGCCGCTGAGGTTACGCCAGTATCAGAAATTGAAGGGTTTGAGTTTACACCCGGTGAAATATCCAAAAACCTGATGGACGATTATGACAGTGAAGTTCATGGAAACCCTGCGGTAAAAGCGGCGTGAATGATTTTAAACTTGTGTAATCAGTTCTGGATAAATCACTTTTCGTTTTGAAAATACATATTCCGGCGCTAATTTTACTTTGTAAAATCAGATTCGGTTCTGAAATGATCGGCAATTTTCAAAACGAGAGAGATTAAGATGGAAGCACTTCTTCCCATAATCATACAGGCGATTTCAGGTATTGTAGGTGGCGGCGTGGTTGGCGCGGTTGTCAAGCAGGCAGCTATTGCCATCCTGCCAAAATTGTTGGCAGGGGCCATTGGCGGCGTCGGGGGCGGCATGGCATTGGGTCCCCTGATAGCTGGTGCGCTTGGCGGCGATGCCAGTAGCGGCATGGACATGTCCAGCATACTGGCCAATGTAATTGCCGGAGCAGGCGGCGGTGGCGTACTGACTGCGATTGCCGGTGCTGTAATGGGAAAGAAATAGATTCCCAATCACACAGGTTCCTGTTATCGAACGAGTTGGCAGGTTGGAGTCTTCCAGCCTGCTTTTTATTTGATCTGCATTGGTGCCCGCTGGCAGGGGCTTTGCACGTTGAGAGAGTTTAGATCATGACCTCATCGCCACCTGGAAATTTGAAAGCGGGGATAATTCCCGTCACTCCCTTTGAGCAGAATTGTACCGTTATTTGGGATGATTCCAGTATGAAAGGGGCAATCATTGATCCGGGCGGAGATGTAGACAACATCATGGCTGCAATCGAGCAGACTGGTGTGGATGTTGAAAAAATCTATCTGACTCATGGTCATATTGATCATGCCGGGGGTGCTGAAGAACTTAAATCCCGGCTGAAAGTGGAAATTCACGGCCCTCATCGCGATGATCAGAAATTATTGGAAGGAATTGAGCAACAATCGCAAATGTTTGGTGTTTCCGGTGGTTTTCGCAATGCCTATCCGGACAAATGGCTGGAAGAGGGTGACACCATTTCCATTGGTGGGCATACATTCGATGTATACCATTGTCCCGGTCATGCGCCTGGGCATGTAATTTTCGTCAATGAGAAGGCTCGATTCGCGCATGTTGGTGATGTGCTGTTTAACGGATCGATTGGCAGGACTGACCTGCCAGGAGGTGACCATGATG
>JBPCWJ010000178.1:0-10405 GCA_051009635.1 Rhizobiaceae bacterium | reverse complement strand
AGTCTGGATTATGCGGGTTTCTTGTCCTGGATGGATGCATAAATGCGAGTTCGGTTGTTACAGTCTTGCCCATGATGACTGCACCAGCTTCACGCAGTTTTTCGATTATCCGGGCATCTTTTTCAGGCTGACGCCTGGCTAATGCAGGTGTCCCGCACTCGGTCGGCATGTCTCTTGTATCGATGATATCCTTTATGCCAATCGGAACGCCATGCAGCGGACCGGTCGCATATCCAGCCTTTCGGATACGGTCGCATTCGTCGGCTTGCTCAAGCGCGGCTTCCCTGTCCAGATAGGCCCAGGCCTCAATCTGTTCATCGGTCTCGTCAATTCGCGACAGACACGATTTGACCAAATCCACCGAACTTAACCGTCCGGAAACAATCATCTGGGCTGCATCAGACGCAGTTAATGTGAACGGTGTCTGTCTCACGGAATATATTCACCAAACAGGTAGTCAGGGAACCACAGAGCAATACCCGGGAAAATGTACATCAGCACCATCGTGAAGATCACAATCGCCAGATAAGGCATGATTCCCTTGAAGATATCCATCAGCTCTATCTGCTTCTTCAGGACACCCTTCAGATAATAGGCTGACATCGCCATTGGCGGCGTCAGGAATGACGTCTGCAGATTTAGCGCCACCAGCATTGCAAAGAAATATGGATTGACACCGAATGGCTCCAGCAATGGCAGGAAGATCGGCACGAAGATGATTAGGATTTCCGACCATTCCAGCGGCCAGCCCAGGACAAAGATGATCAACTGCGCCATGATCAGGAACTGGATGGTGGTCAATTCCATCCCGATAACCCATTCGGAGATAATGTCGTGTCCACCGAGATAGGAGAATACGGAGGCAAACGTCCACGAACCGACAAATAACCAGCAAACCATGGCCGTGGCTTTAGCCGTCAGAAATACACTTTCCTTGAGTTTCCCCCAAGTCATTGACCGGTAGAGTACCGCGAGGACCATGCCACCCAACGCACCCATTGCCGCCGCTTCAGCAGGTGTTGCGAGCCCGCCCAGGATGGAGCCCAGTACAAGCATGATCAGAACCGTCAGCGGAACGAACGAGACAAGCAGGTCCAGATAGATCTTACTACGGGGAGGAGCATCCTCCAGTGCGGGTTTTGGAGCCAAAGTCGGATTGATCCATACCCTCACGATGACATAGAGAATATAAAAACCGGCCAATAGCAAACCGGGAAAAACCGCCGCTGCATACAGGCGCAAGGGTGACAGATTACCGACGGCCGCATAGACAATCAGCATGATTGAGGGCGGGATGAGGATCCCCAGCGTTCCACCCGAGCAGATTACACCGGAAGCAAAGCTCTTATTGTAATTTGCATTCGCCATGGCTGGGAAAGCCAGCAAGCCCATCAGCGTGACGACAGCGCCAACAATTCCGGATGCAGTCGAGAAGACGGCACAGGTAATTAGTGCGGCAATTGCCAGCGACCCAGGCAAATTTCGTGCTGCCATATAGAGTGAGAAAAACAGCCTGTCCACGATGCTGGCTCGTTCGACTACATAACCCATGAACAGGAACAGCGGAATGGCTACGAGCGTGTCGTTTTCCATCACCGAATATGTATTCTGGTTCAACAGGTAGAAAATATTGTTGCTGAAAATGTCCGAAAAACTATCGGGGGCACCCTGATAATAGGCGTAATAACCAAACCCGACGCCCATGGCAATGAGGGTAAAGGCAATCGGGAATCCCAAAAGCACGAGCAAGATAAACATGCACAGCATCAGGATGGCGACTTCAGGATTTGTCATTTTCGTTATTCTCTTTCGCGCGTGAACCGGTGCTGTTTATTCTGAACTCGGTTTGATTTTGGGAATGGAGGTTTCATCCATATGCATCAACATGTCTTCGGTCTCGCGAACATCGTCGAGCCGTTCCATCCAGACACCGGTGCGCATGGCGTTCCAGCAGCGCAAGATTTCGGCAAACCCCTGAAGCAGCAGTAAGGCGCCAGCCAGCGGAATAAGCGTTTTGAAGAAATAGATTTGAATGCGGGCCGGGCTGTTCCAACTGACTTCTTCATAGCGCCAGCTATCGGCGGCGATTTCCCAGCCATACCAGAACAGTGCCAGGATCCCGGGAAAGAAAAACAAAAGGTATAGCAGGAAATCTACTCTTGCCTGCCAGCGGATCGGAAACAGCCGATATAGAACGTCACCGCGTACATGGGTGTCTTGCGCCAACGCATAGGGGCCGGCCATGAGGAACAAGGCACCATACATTTGCACCATCATGTCGAATGCCCAGACCGTAGGAGCATTCAATACGTAGCGCATAAAAACTTCGTAGGAGACCGACAAGGTCAGAATCAGGATACACCAGCCAAAGGCTCTCCCCACCCATTGGCTCAGCCCCTCAATTGCATGAACAACCTTTGTCACTATTGCCCCTCCGTTTGCAATCGAAAACCGGGGGCCTTCTGGCCCCCGGCAATTCTTACAACAATTCTGGATTATCCAAAGTAGTGTTTGTAAGCCAGCTTGTAGTCAGGCTGGTTCAGGTTCAGATAATTCATAACGTTTTTCGCATAGGACTTTTGGCTGTCTATGACTTTCGCGAAGAATGGATCTTCAGCTGAAATACGATCAACAACGACATCCCAAGCAGTCAACTGGTCCTGCATCACACTATCCGGTGTGCGGTAGACGTTCACGCCCTGCTCGGCAGCAAGAGTCGTCAGATCGTCCGCATAACGTTTTGTGTTGTGCCAGTAGAAGTTGGAGTTTTCAGCCTCGGACGCATATTTCAGGATCGCCTGAAGTTCTGCCGGAAGTGAGTTGTACTTGTCCTTGTTGAACGTTACCTCGAAGAACTCCTGGCTCTGGTGGAAGGAAGCAAGATGATAATGTTTCGAAACATCCTGCATGCCGAAGTCACGGTCGGAAGTCGGATTGTTGAATTCCGCCGCGTCAATCAAACCTGATTTCATGGCAGGCTGAATTTCGCCACCAGGAAGCTGGACAACCGACATGCCCATTTCCAGAAGAACGTCGGCGGCAAGACCAACCGTACGATACTTCAGGCCGTTCATCTGGGAAGCATCCTTGATCTGCTCCTTGAACCAGCCCAATGGCTGTGCAGGCATTGGTGAGTTGAAGAACGATACGACGTTCAGTCCGAGCGTATTCATTAGCTCATCGAACAGTTCCTGTCCGCCACCGTAATTGATCCAGCCCAACACTTCCTGGCTCGACCAGCCAAAGCATGGACCTGTACCAAACAGTGAGGCGGTCTTGGCTTTCGAATACCAATAGGCGGGAACATAATGTGCAGCATCAAGAACGCCGCGGTGCACCGCATCCTGCATTTGCGAAGTCTTCACGACCGAATCGACTGATAGGAGATCGATCTTGAGCGCATCTCCCGACATTGCGTGAACGCGATCTACATAAGATTGCGCATTTTCAAGAAAAATGCCGCCGCCCCAGGCAGCCTGCATTTTCAGAGTAGTAGTGTGATTGGCTGCAATTGCAGGTGTTGCAAGTGCAGCAGCTCCGGCAGCCCCAGCAACTGCGGATCCGCGCAGAAATTTTCTGCGGTTAACTTTCTTAGACATGTTTCCTCCTGTTAATGGGCATTTTCTGCCCTATTGTCCGGCACACATCCAGTCTGCACTCATGTATAGAAAAAGATGCGAACCGTGGCCTGTTGAGCTTGGACTCATTCGGCCTCACATATTAGTCAGTGATTTTTGTATGTTGCAAGCTTCTAATGTTCCAATCCTCCCGATCAACTCCCTTTTTATATCCCGATATTTCGAGCTGACAGAGCTGTAACTAGGCGCAATTCAGGGATTTCAAGGTACTCCCCAATTCGAAGTGTGACTCTTAGCACAGCGCCGCGGATCGGACGTTGCTACTTAAGTACAACAAGGGCGGCGATGACCCGCCCGCATAGGGAGCGAAAGTCATGAATACCGCAGTTGTAGCAGCATTATCCTCAGCACTGGTCATAATGGCCGCGGGCGCAACTTTCAGCACACATGCACAGGGCAGCGATATACAGGTGACCAATCAGCCACTGACACCAGCCGAATGCGAAAGGCAGTCCTGGCCGGCAATCGATGCAAGCTGCCTAGTTACAATCTCCGGTGAACATTCAAACAATGTGGTCCGCGTCGCAGCACAGTACTAAGACCATTTCAATTATGAACTGGACGAACTCCAAGACAATCAACCGCAACAGGGGAGATTGATCCATCAAACCTCATCATGATAAGTGCGCTAGTTATTCATGATGGAGAATTAAGTTGCAATATACGCTTGTTGTCGGGACCAAAAATTGGTCAAGTTGGAGCCTTCGTGCATGGCTCGCTCTAAAAGTTGCGAATCTGGAATTTGAAGAAATTCTGATCCCGCTCCGGCAGGCCAATTCAGCCGAAAAAATCCGAAAACTATCGCCCTCGGCAAGGGTGCCGCTCCTGCGTTTGACCGAGGGAAATTCTGACTCCGTGGTTTTTGATAGTCTTGCGATTTGCGAAACCATTGCCGAGCGCCATCCGGAAGCAGGCTTGTGGCCCGATAACGCTGAAGCGCGTGGATTGGCCAGATCATACGCAGCAGAAATGCATTCCGGCTTTCTCGCATTTCGTGAAGCGCTGCCAATGGATTTTGCCAGATCCCTTCCAACCCCGAAACTTGATGAAGAAGTACTGGGCCAAATAAGCCGAATTCAGACCGCCTGGGAGTTCTCACTTTCAAAATATCAGGGAGAGGGTAAGTATCTGTTCGGACGGTTTTCAATAGCCGATTGCATGTACGCCCCGGTGGTGTCGCGGTTTTTGACTTACGAAATTCCAATGTCTGATTCTGTTGCCGAATATGCCAAAAGCATGATGGCTATACCTGCAATGCAGGAATGGCGTGCAGGATCAATCAAGGAAATCGAAAATGGTCTGCCCGATCAATGGGTTGTCGAGATGGTCCGGAACGCCCGTTAAGGCATCCTATGTTTTGCCGATAATCTCCTCGCCAGATCGATCAACTTTGTGCACTCGCACTGACCGAGCCTTTCACGCCGCCTAGGGCGACAGCAATTGCGCCAATGAAATAGATGGCAAGACCGATAGCCGTTGCCGGGGAATAATCCACCCTTCCCTCAGCCAGTTGCAGAACAAAAACCACCAGTGGACCGGCAGCGGCGATGGCGGCAATCGTCAAGGTTGAAGTCAACGACACCGCTTTTTGGACCGCGTAAATCGGAAATGCCAGCAGGATCGAGCCAATGGTCAGGATGATCAGAATATCCTGAGGCGTTATCGGGCCCTTCGCATCAATCCCCAACCAATAGCCGCCAATAGCCAGCACGATATACAGTGGAAAACGCAGTCCGAACTGAGCCAAAGGCCGCACACCGCTGCTGTCCAGCCTGGCGCCATAAAGCAGCATCCCGGTTATGAAGATACCGGAAGCAATCGCAAGGAACAAGCCGGAGGACGCAGCGAGAATGCCACCCCGGACAAATCCAGAATAACCGGCAAGCGTTCCAACTGCCAACACCAGCATGCCCAGTATCAGAATGACGTGCCCGGCTGCCTCAAGCCTGTTTCGGACCGGCAATGCCTCATGAAAGCCAAATCGCCTCGCCGCGACTGCCGCGATGGGAAGAATGCCGGAAAACAGGGTGAAAGCGATGGCAGGTTCCAATAATTGCACCGCGATCAAATAGGCTAACCACGCCCCGGCGGCGGTGATGTTCAACCCCGCAAGCGCCTTGAAGTCTGAGAAAGCAAGACGCAGTTGTTGCCGGTCATAAAACCAAAGCCAGGTCAGAATGAGGATGGTAGGCACACCAAAGACAAGTGCGCCGGTAAAAAACGAATCCATCCTTTGCAGATAGGTGCCGAAGAAAACCGCCTGGAGCGCATCAAGCACCAGGAAAACCATGCACCACATTATACCGTGTATTTCTCTCGTACGTGGCGAGAGCTGCGAGGTCGTCTCGCTTGGAGATGACCCCGGTTCAGGAGACATTTTGCGACCGCGAGAAGAAGAACTTTGCGGTCATAAGGTCAAGATGCGCACCGCCGCCATTCTTGAAGATGGTAATCTCGTCGTCACTCTGGCGCCTGCATTCCAACTCACCCTTTGCCAAATCATAGTAGTCCGCCAGCACATCGCTCTCGGTGATCACACCAGCCTGCATTGGAATGATCAACTCCCCGATTTCACCAATGGTCGATTCCCGCATATCCACAAAAAGGCGGCCTTTACGCAAAAGTTCATCATCGGCTTCACGCATATCCACACGATAGGCACCAATCAGGTCAATATGGGTTCCCGGTTTGACCCAACTGCCATAAATGACGGGATCAACACTCATGGTCGCACTGGTAATGATATCCGCTTCCCCAGCCGCCCCTTCCAAATCTTCGACTGCCTTTACATCAACGGACAATTCGTTCGAGAGCTTGGTCGCGAGCGCTTCCGCTTTCTCGGCAGTACGATTCCAGATCTGCACTTTTTCAATTTCCGAAAACACCGATAAATAGGCTGTTGAAATACGCGAGGCGATTGTCCCCGAACCAACCACAAGAAGCGAACGGGAAGACCGGCGGGCAAGCAGGCGGGCACCCAACACCGAATCCCCTATCGTTTTCCAGATTGTAAGCGCTGCACCATCAAGAACCGCTTCGGTCTCGCCTGTTGTTCCATCAAACAGCAAGAAAGCACCATTGATGCTGGGTCTTGGCGGATCACGCTCCATATTGGATGGAAACACTGTAACCGATTTCAATCCAAGGTCACCATTGTCTGCCCACGCTGTACGGGTGAACCAGGCATTTCCCTCCTGTTGAAGCAGCAAATCCTTCAATTGCGGTTTCGCGGATCTATGGGATTCGAACAACCAGCGCGTCAGATCCTCCCAATCTCCGAGAGCCTCCATGTCCGCCGCAGGAAAGAATTTCATTACCCGACCTCATATCATTTTGAAGCCAAACAATAGGTATCAACAAAGCAGAAGGCAAAACTTCTTCACCACTATCGTCGTGTCAAAATTTCGTGCCTAATTTTTATGCAACTAGACTAAATTCTGTGCCAGCAAGACTTTTTCAACAAATCAGCTGCCTTGTTCCCTTGCAATTGCCCGTTAATTAGGCTTTTAGCGCTCTGGAAAATCTTCGGCATTCATTTGCTACGAAAGATTTAGTTGGGTGCATATTTGGGAGACTTAAAATGAACGCTGCCGATACGAGCTGGATTCTCACTGCCACCGCGTTGGTGCTGCTGATGACATTGCCCGGCCTCGGCCTTTTCTACGCCGGTCTGGTCCAGGCAAAAAACGTCTTGTCCGTGCTGATGCATTGCATTGCCATCGCCTGCCTTGCCTCAATCTTGTGGTTTGCCGTCGGTTATTCCCTGGCATTTTCCCCTGGCAATGGCTGGGTTGGAGGGCTATCGAACGCTTTCCTGGCATCGGTAAACCGGGATTCCCTTTCGGGAACACTTCCTGAATCACTCTTCGTGATGTTCCAGATGACATTTGCCATCATCACTCCGGCGCTGATGGTCGGAGCCTTCGTGGAACGCATCAAGTTTGGCGCAGTCTTGATGATATCAGCCCTGTGGCTCCTGATCGTTTATGCACCAGTTGTACACTGGGTCTGGGGCGGTGGTTGGCTTGCCGAGATGGGGGTAATCGACTTTGCTGGCGGTATTGTTGTGCATATCACAGCTGGTGTCTCTGCCTGTGTGATTGCCATCGTCCTTGGGCCGCGCGCTGGCTTCCCGAAGAATGTGAACCCGCCCCACGCCCCCTGGATGGTCATGGTTGGCGCATGTCTTCTCTGGGTAGGCTGGTTCGGATTTAATGCTGGCTCTGCCCTTGCAGCCGATCAGAGTGCTGGTATGGCCATGCTGGTTACCCATCTGTCAGCGGCAACAGCTTCTCTCGTTTGGCTGGTGATCGAAAAGATTAAATTTGGCAAACCCAGCCTTGTCGGACTTGTCACCGGTACAATTGCCGGTCTGGCAACCATCACACCGGCATCCGGCTCGGTTGGCCCGATCGGTGGTATCATCCTCGGCTTGGCCGGTGGGGTAATCTGCTATCTGGCTGTTGATATCATCAAGCATCGTTTTGCCGTTGACGATTCACTCGACGTATTGGCGGTCCATGGCGTCGGTGGCGCGACCGGAATTCTGCTCGTTGCATTTCTTGCTGCGCCATCACTTGGTGGGGCTGGTCTGGCAGATGGTGTCACGCCAATGTCCCAGTTTTCTGTACAGGCAATCGGCGCTGTAGCAGGGCTGGTATGGTCAATCATTGCGACCCTTGTTATCGTTTATGTGACCAAAGCCGTAATCGGTTTGCGCGCCTCAAGCGACGACGAAACCGAAGGTCTGGATTATGCTCATCACGGCGAATCCGGATACAGGCTCTGAATTGGAGATTAAGCGATGAAAATGATCACGGCCATCATACAGCCATTCAAACTTGATGCCGTTCGCGATGCCCTGGGCACGCTGGGGGTTCAGGGACTTACCGTAACCGAAGTAAAAGGATATGGCCGTCAAAAAGGCCAGACCGAAATTTACCGCGGTGCTGAATACCAGATCCACTATGTTCCAAAACTACAGCTGACAGCTGTAGTCGAGGATTCGGTTGTTGATCGCGCAGTGGATGTCATTCGCGAATCTGCCAGCCAGAACAAGATTGGCGACGGCAAGATTTTCGTTTCTCCGGTAGAAGCGGCACTACGTATCCGCACTGGCGAGACAGGCGACGAGGCGCTGTAAAACCATTCCGGACAAAAGCTTGGGGTAATATGCGTTGAACTTTCACGGTTCAGCGCATATTGCTTTGCGGCATAAAAAGCCGGAATTTTCTGATCCCGGACTGGCCTGCCCATAAGCTTTCAATCGCCGGAGCAGAAATGAAGCAAGCAAGAATATTCTTTGAGACCGATGGCGACCGCGCACTTGGTATCGCGTCATCAATTGAAAACCTGTTTGAACTTGAAGGCTATCCGGTATCTGCGAGCGAAATTGATGAAGCATCCGGCCGCTGGAATGTTTCAGTCTATGTTCCCGCAGACGAAGCCAAATCTGTATCGTCCAGAATAAGCGGGATCATACAAGAAGAAGACCTGGCCACTTCTCTGGATCAGGAATTACTGGAAGACCGGGATTGGGTAAGCGAAACACTGAGGGATCTGCAGCCGGTTCGTGCAGGCCGTTATATTGTCCACGGAAGCCATACCCCTGATGCCGCACTTCCCAATGAACATTCAATTTGCATTGATGCCGGTCAGGCATTTGGTACAGGTCATCACGGAACAACAGCCGGTTGCCTCGACATGCTGCAAGCTTGTCTGAAGAGACGCAATTATTTATCAGGGCTGGATCTGGGAACCGGTAGCGGCGTACTGGCAATTGCAATGGCAAAATCAGCGCCCATGCGAGTACTGGCAACAGATATCGATCCGGTCGCAATTAGCGTTGCAAAACAAAACTTTAGGTCAAATCAAACTGGCGGACAAATTCAGGCGGTCACGGCAACCGGGTTCTCCCATCGCCAATTCCGAAATTACGGGCCATTTGATCTGGTTGTCGCGAATATACTTGCCGGCCCGCTTGATTCCATGGCTACCGAACTCTGCCGATATCTTGATAAGCGATCGACGGTCATATTGTCGGGCTTGCTGCCACATCAACGAAACCGGATACTGGCCCGCTATCGAGGTCAGGGCCTCAAACATGTACACACCCATCTACGTGATGGCTGGATAGTATTGGTGTTGGAAAGAATGTAGCTGATGAAGCGGGGCTGCTACCCCGCCTCCATCAAAAATGTCTGGACACAATCTTCCGATCAGAACGGGTTGATTGAGCGTTCTTTCGTGAGCAATTTCTCACGGGAGTATCCAGCCCGCGCCAGCGTCTCGTCATCCATGCTGAGCAGCACATGGTTTACATAGCGCTGCGCTTCAGCCTGACGAGCATTTACCAGGCGTTGAAAACCCCTGCGGGTTACTCTTCCTACGTCACCGAAAAAGGACATTGTCATCTCCTTTGATGTTTAACTCGTCCAATCTCTCCCACACAAAATCTATGTTGCACTGCAACGTGAAACAACCGATATTACTGCATGCTAGCCTTGCGCTCGGCGCATGGATCGTTCACTTTTTGGACAAATTTGGTGAGATCCCACTCCACGCTCAATTGAAGAAGACTTGATCCGGCATGTTCCAGAAATTTGAAGCCAATACGACCAACGAAACCGTTGCAGAACGGGTCAAATTACTTCGCGAGGAAATGAAGAAGAAAGAAATTGATGTCTTTCTTGTCCCCCATGCCGACACCCATCAAAACGAATATCTACCCGCAAATGAGGAGCGGCTGGCCTGGATTTCCAGTTTCG
>JBPCWJ010000177.1:0-3367 GCA_051009635.1 Rhizobiaceae bacterium | reverse complement strand
TTTTTAGATCGCGCAATAAGCAATCAGCCAAGGTCATTCGAATTTGGTGTTACCTTGCTGAAAAGTGGCGATAAGCCGCCGTCAAACGTCCAAGTTGGGTCACAGTATGCCCTTCAGGCATCCATTTTTGTGCTCAAGCAGCGACATGATCAAATCGGTAACTATGGGCTGATTTTGATGAAAAAGGCGGCCTGTCGAAATTTGGCGACAAAAATTAGGTTTTCATTTCAAATGTAGGCATCAGAGGGAACCACGTTTTAACAAAATGACTCATCTGAAATTCATTTCTACAAAATCATCGTCAAGAATAGATTGTCGCCTTTTCCATCAGTATCAGCCTTTTTACGACATTGAAATCTTGTCACGATTTGACCAATCTAAAATCGCTTTGACTTCCACTTTTGTTAAGGATTGTCGGACATCTGGCCCGTGCTTGAGTGTGCGACGAATTCGGATTGCCAGGTGTCGGACAATCCTCAGTGAAAGAAACTGCGGGATAGGAATTCGGTATTTGTGACTGGTCTATGGAGATAGTAGCACGGCTGGTTTTTGCGGAGCGGCTTTTTCAAGTGTTGATTGCGGAGTTTTGGTCGGCAAAAGACCCAACTGAGTAGTTTTTTGCGGTGTTTTCGACTGGACAGACTAACTGACCTGCCACTGTTTTTCGCAAGAACTGGATATTTGACCAATCGGGACTGCCACCGGTCTGGAACCGGTGTTGAGCGCTTTTGGCGATTTGAGTTTGTGTTGATGTATAAAGTCAAGCTGCGTTCCTTGCTTTTGCGGGCGGCGGATGTGTCCAGGGTTTTTCACCTCTGGGGAAGGTTTCAATGATGATCATAGGTCCGCCACAACATGGGCAGGACGGCAATTCCTTGGCCGATACATTGTCGTCTTCATTGAGTGTTTCGTTGTCGGGCGCTACATCAAGCAATTTACGGCACAGGGCAATGTTGCTGGCGCGATAGCCATTGGCAATCAGACCGTAATGGCGGATGCGATGAAAGCCATGCGGCAGGACATGGATGAGAAAGCGACGGATGAACTCTCCTGCATCCAGGGTCATGGTCTTCTGGCGGTCCCGTCCTTTTGTACGGTAATCTTTCCACTTGAACGTGACCTGGTCATCCTCAAACTTCAGCAGGCGGCTGTTTGAGATGGCCACGCGATGGGTGTAGCGGGACAGGTAGGCAAGAACCGCTTCGGGTCCGGCAAAGGGACGTTTGGCATAAACGACCCAATTGGTTTTGCGTAAAGGTGCCAGGAAGTCTGCGAATGCCGCGCAGTCTGCCAAGTGGGTGTGTTCACTGAAGAAGTTCAATCGCCCGGCCTCATGTGCTGCAAACAACTTGTCAAGAAACAACCGCCGGAACAGGCGTGAGAGCACCCGTACCGGTAAGAAAAAACCGGGCTTGCAGGATACCCATGTTTTTCCATCCCGCGATATCCCGCCACCGGGCACGATCATATGAACATGGGGATGATGCGTCATGGCAGAGCCCCATGTGTGGAGGACAGATGTTATCCCGATCCTGGCACCCAGATGTTTGGGGTCGGCAGCGATGGTGATCATGGTCTGGGAACTCGCTTTGAACAGCAGATCGTAAACTACCGCCTTGTTGTGGTAGGCAATATCGGCGATTGCAGCAGGTAACGTAAAGACCACATGGTAGTAGGGCACTGGTAACAATTCCGCCTGTCGCGCCACCAGCCATTTGTTGGCTGCACCGCCCTGGCATTTGGGGCAGTGCCGGTTGCGGCAGGAATTATAGGCGATCCGCAAATGCTCACAATCGGCGCACTGTTCCACATGGCCACCGAGTGTTGCGGTACGGCAGATCTCGATAGCGCTCATCACCTTCAACTGGCCGAGGCTTATGTGACCGGCATTGGCTCTACGCCACGCCGCCCCGTGATCGCGGAAGATGTCCGCAACCTCCAATCTTGCACGGGACATGGATCTGCGGCGATTATCCGGTGCTCACCCCGGATTTGGTCAGTATCTGATCAAGCGGGCTCATGACCTCGCGGATCGTTTTGGTCGCCACCTGCGTGTACAATGCCGTGGTGGTCAGCTTCTTGTGACCAAGCAGTACCTGGATCACGCGAATATCGATGTTCTGCTCCAGCAGATGTGTTGCAAATGAATGCCTGAGCGTGTGTGGAGTTACCCGTTTGTCGATCTCCGCCATTTGAACCGCGGCGTGGCAGGCACGGTTGAACTGGCGCGCTGAGATGGGATTGACCGGGTTCTGGCCGGGAAACAGCCAGCCCTGCGGTCGGGCCTCAACCCACCAGGCGCGGAGCAGTTCAAGCAGGTGGGGTGACAGCATCACATAGCGGTCTTTACCGCCCTTGCCCTGTTCCACGCGGATAACCATGCGTTCTGAATCAATATCGGCAATCTTCAGCGAGGCTACCTCTGAGGCGCGTAGTCCGCAGCCATAGGCAACGCTCAATGCCGCCTTGTACTTCAACCCGGGTCCGGGTGCGCATTCAAGCAGGCGTGCCACCTCCTCGGGGCTTAAAACCACCGGCAGCTTTCTGGGCTGGCGTACCGTGCTGGTATATCGGGTGACATCATCGCGCTCCAGTGTGGTACCGAAGAAAAAACGCAAGGCCGAAACCGCGGCGTTGATCGTAAAGGGTGAAGTACCTTTACTGGTCAGGTGCAACTGATAGCGGCGAATATCCTCACCGCTGGCCTGATCCGGCGGGTAGCCCAGAAACCGGCTAATGTTCTCAATATGCCGGATGTAATCCTTCTGCGTCTTCTCACCAAACCGGCGGATCGACATGTCTTCAATCATGCGTGTGCGAAGTGTGGAAACCTTCTCCTGTGTCATCGGAATACTCCTGTTTACTCAACTTGTGAAATTTACAATCACAAGTCTCGCAGACAGAACGCTTCACCGCGATACACCCACCAATACCGCGAGAGCGGTTTCGTTCCTTGACCCAACCTTGCCATTTTGGACAAATACTCGCCACGGCAGCTCCGAGCCCTGCGTTGCCGTGGCGATGCTCTCGCAGTTTGAACGGTTTACAATCGGGACCGCCGTCAAGCATGGCCCTTTCCAAACAATTCCGCTCGCCGCTTACCCTGACCTTCCAGACCTGCTAGATATAATGTCTGGAGAGTTCAGTATGCAGAACAATATAGCGAGTTGGCTGACTGAAATCGGTTTGGGCGAGTACGCAGACGCTTTCATTGAAAATGCGGTTGACGACGATCTCTTGCCACATCTCACCAACGATGATTTGAGGGAGCTTGGTGTTGCTAAGCTGGGGGATCGCAAGAAGATACTACTTGCGATCGAAGGAATTGGCGCTGGAACCGAAGTCTCGCCTCGGGCAAGCACCACGC
>JBPCWJ010000176.1:0-16487 GCA_051009635.1 Rhizobiaceae bacterium | reverse complement strand
GATGAAGTTTTCGCAGCATTGATACGCAAGCCAGACGACAAGGCCGAGCCGCCCGAGAACCCGATGTCCGCTGATCGAGTGCGTTGGGAACATATCCAGCGTGTGTTTGAACTATGCGATCGCAATGTATCGGAAACTGCAAGGCGTTTGAACATGCACAGGCGGACCTTGCAGCGCATTCTTGCAAAGCGGGCACCGAGATAAGCGCTGCAGCCAAACAATCTATCGCTTTCAGTAACAATTACTGACCCGAAATATCCTCAAGACCGCCGGGTAGTGTTTCCCCGTTTACTGAGCAATGCGAAAGTACCCGTTCGAGCCGGCCGGCGGCCGCTCTTGCGAAACGCAATGTGAGCGCCTTGCGGGTGGCACCTGCCATGGGAATATCCTGCGACGGTTGCAATATTTCCGCTCCATAATTGTCGGCAACTATCAGCCCGTGGTCCGGGGGAAATATTTCCATCGGAACTTCACCATGAGTGGCAAAGTAGTAGCTGTCGCAATGGACAAGATATTCATGCCATTTCTGGTCAGCCCGGAAATCCTCAATTGAAGACTTGATTTCAATGATTGTGAACCTGCCCTTGCGGTCCATTCCGATCAGGTCTGCACGCCTGCCCGATGCAAGAGGTAGTTCGGAAATCATTGCAAATCCGAGCTCCTGAAAATGGCGCACCACCCCGCGTCTGATCGTCATGGCGCGATCGGACTGGCGACCGTCAGATAGTGGATTTGACTGGCTGAAATTCAAAATGGGCATTCAATGAATCTGCCACAGTCGAAGCCGGGCCGCAAATGCCGAAAGGCCCAAAGGCCTTTCAGTACTGGTAATCAGCCAGCCGCCTTCAGTTCGAGGCGCCTGCGATGGAGGATCGGCTCGGTGTAACCTGAAGGTTGCACCAGTCCTTCCAAAACTAATTCAAGCGCAGCCTGAAATGCGATTGATTTGTCATAATCAGCTGACATCGGCCTATAGGCCGGATCACCTTCATTTTGCCGGTCCACGACTTTGGCCATGCGTTGCATGGTCTCGACAATCTGCTCCTTGCTGACGATCCCGTGATGCATCCAGTTGGCCATGTGCTGCGATGATATTCGCAACGTCGCCCGGTCTTCCATCAGTCCGACATCATTGATATCGGGAACCTTGGAGCAGCCTACTCCCTGATCTATCCAGCGCACGACATAGCCGAGTATTCCCTGGGCATTGTTATCAAGCTCTAGCTGGATATCCTCCGGTGTCCAGTTCGGACGTTTGACAACCGGGACAGTAAGTATGTCGTCTAGACTGGCACGCCCGCGTTTTCTCAACTCATCTTGAACCGCATGCACATCAACCTGGTGATAATGCGTCGCGTGAAGTGTTGCAGCCGTAGGAGAGGGTACCCAGGCAGTGTTGGCTCCAGCCTTTGGATGGGCAATTTTCTGCTCAAGCATGGCCGCCATCAGATCTGGCATGGCCCACATGCCCTTGCCGATCTGCGCATGGCCTGACAAGCCGCATTCCAGCCCGATATCAACATTCCAGTCTTCATAGGCCTGGATCCACGGCGCTGCTTTCATGTCGCCCTTCCGGATCATGGCACCGGCTTCCATGGAGGTATGAATTTCGTCACCGGTACGATCCAGAAAGCCCGTATTGATGAAAGCGACACGTTCACTGGCTGCCCTGATACACTCTTTCAGATTGACAGTAGTCCGCCTCTCCTCATCCATAATGCCCATTTTGATCGTATTGCGTTCCATCCCGAGCGCATCTTCCACCTGGGAAAACAATTCGACCGCAAAGGCAACTTCCTCCGGCCCGTGCATCTTCGGCTTGACCACATACATTGATCCGGCAGCAGAATTTGCGCGACGTCCGTTGGGACCGATATCATGCAGAGCGATCAGCGCAGTAATCATCGCATCCATGATACCTTCTGGAATTTCATTGCCGTCGGCATCGATTATCGCCGGATTGGTCATTAAATGCCCGACATTGCGCACCAGCATCAGGGAACTGCATTTGACATCGAATGGCGAGCCGTCCGGTGAAGTAAAGGTGAAATCGCCATACATGCGCCGGGTTACTTCCTTGCCACCTTTCTTGAATGTTTCCTCCAGATCACCTTTCATTAGGCCAAGCCAGTTACTGTAGACCAGTATCTTGTCTTCGGCATCGACGGCGGCGACCGAATCCTCGCAATCCATGATCGTCGTCAGCGCAGCTTCCAGATTGACGGCAGCAATACCGGCCGGATCGGAGCGGCCAATATCATGATCATGATTGACAAGGATTTCTATTCCGAGACCATTTTGGCGCAGTAGAACATGCTGCCAGCCACCATCGCTCTTTGCATGGCCGGCATATTGGCTTTCATCCTTGAGGGCGGTTTCACCGCTGGGGGTTTTCAAGACCAATGCCTTGCCCGCAGAAATCTCCGTCACATCCGCCCATGAACTGGAGGCCAATGGTACGCTTTGGTCGAGAAACTTCCTGGCCCAGGCAACAACCCGCGCACCGCGTTCTTCATCATATCCACCCGATGGCGGCAGATCACCCAGGGCATCAGTGCCATAAAGAGCATCATAAAGGGAGCCCCACCTTGCATTGGCTGCATTGAGCGCGAATCGGGCATTGGAAATTGGTACAACAAGCTGCGGTCCTGCAATTTCACCGATTTCAGGATCGACATTTGCGGTTGTAACCGAAAACGCTTCCCCTTCTGGCACAAGATAGCCAATATCTGACAGAAATTGGCGGTATTGTTCCATCGAGTAACTGTCGTCATCGTTTTCCTTGTACCAGGCATCGATCTTCGATTGCAGTTGTTCACGCTTTTCCAGAAGCGCCCGGTTTTTGGGCGCCAGTTCGCTAACAATTTTGGAGAAGGAAGACCAGAATGCTTGGGCATTAATACCGGTCCCGGCTATGGCTGTATTGTTGACAAATTCATATAGGCTTGAATCGACTTTCAGACCTCCGACATCAGTCATCTTGCTCATTCTGACTATCCTGTATGATGGGGTTTGGATGGAGCGCTCAGTACCTAACGAATATGGCCACCGAGTCAAGAAAACCGTCCATTACTGGCGTTAGTAGACTTTACCTATTAAAATTGATTCACAAAATTGGGCGAATATGATATGATTGGAAGCCATCAAATAGTATTAAGGAGGTGAATGTTGATTGTATGATCTAAATAATCTTTAATATTACAGCAAGTTTGTTATTTAGCTGAAAAATGGGTCATACTTAACACAAAATTCCATTAATTGAAAAATTCCTGCACAATACAAAATTTTGACGTGCAAGTTGAATAATATGCTGTTAAATAATGAATATTCATCAAACGCAATTGGCGTTTTATTATAATTAGTAAATTCTAATATAAGAAGCTATGGAAACTATTGTCCTAGAAAATAATGTGTCGGAAGCTTCAAGATTGCTTTCAGCGATGTCTAATTCACATCGGTTGATGGTATTGTGCAAGCTTGCTGAAGGTGAAATGAGTGTAACTACATTGGCAGATTCAGTTGGACTAAGTCAGTCCGCACTTTCCCAGCATCTGGCAAAACTGAGAGAACGAAATCTGGTTTCCACCAGGCGTGAAGCTCAGACAATATATTACAGCCTCGCCAGCAAAGACGTTAGTGCGGTATTGCAGACTCTCTACAAGCTGTATCGGGGCAATTGAATTGCACTGCTTGTGCTGGTTCCGGTGTTGAACAAATCCTTTTTTGCTACCATATAGGGTTCAGGCAGAGTGCCAGAAGGGCTCTGCGGTAAAGTTGCTGATTGCAATGGTCATGAATTTTGACCATCGCACCTAAGGACTTTGAAAGGAATTGCAATGCCGCGTTTTGCCGGTTTTTCCAGCCCGCATCTGTTGGGGTTTGACGAGATTGAACGCGTTTTAGACCGCGTTTCCAAATCGGCCAATGACGGTTATCCACCATACAATATTGAGCGGCTGAGAAACAGCAATGGCTCGGTTGTATCCCTGCGGATCATTCTGGCAGTTGCCGGATTCAGTGAAGATGACCTTGATATCATTATTGAGAAGAACCAGCTTTCCATAAGGGGTCAGCAAGATGATGATTCCGAGAGAGAATTCCTCCACAGGGGAATTGCAGCAAGACAGTTTCAGAAATCATTTGTATTGGCGGAAGGCATGGAAATTTCCGGTGCGGAACTGGAAAATGGCTTATTGTCGATCAACCTGACCCGTGATGAGCCTGAACGTGTCATTCGCAAGATAAAAATCGCTCCAAAGGCCTGATCGGCTTTGGATCAATACGGCGCCTATTGAGGGCCAAAGGAGTAAAACATGTACAATCCAGTAAACCCCACGGAAATAACCCAGGCGGAACTCGCCAATATTGGTTCCGGACATATTGCCTATCTTCGTCAGATCACAGGAAAAGAGATTGCTGACGCATTCCCCGATGCTGTGCAAATTCCTGCTGAAGCCAGGGTATGGGCGCTGTTTGGAGCCGACGGCACACCTTTGGCATTAACCGATGATCAGGGCGCGGCAATTTCCAGCGCTTTTGATAACGACCTTGTTCCGGTTGCTGTCCATTAGGACAATCGAAGCTGAACACGGCATTTGGTAGCCATGATCCGGGCGTCGTACGGACTGTAGGCCTCAATGTAGGTAAAAAAACACCTTAAGCCGCATTTGAGGCTGGTGCGTCCGTGAGCAGGGAATAGATGGCATCTGATTCATAGGTCTCACGCAGTTTTTCCACTGTTGTGGACTCTCGCATCACGCGGGCAATGCGGGCAAGAGCCTTTAGGTGGTCAGCGCCGGAACCCTCCGGTGCCAGAAGAAGAAAAATAATGTCGACCGGTTCGTCGTCAAGTGATTCGAATTCTATCGGCTTTTCCAGACGGGCGAATAATCCTGTAATTTTGGCAAGTCCGGGCAATTTGCCGTGAGGAATGGCAATACCACTACCGACCCCGGTGGATCCCAGACGTTCCCGCTGGAGTAGCGTATCAAAAATCTGTCTTGCTGGTATACCTGTCCGGATTTCAGCTCTTTCCGACAAGTCCTGCAGCAATTGCCGCTTGGAGCTTGTACGCATCGTCGGATAAATGTCATCTGGCGTTAGTAAATCACCAAGATCCATTTGTTTTCCCTTCTGGTACCGGTTTCAATCCGCCCGAAAGCTCGCACGACCTAAAGTATCGTCAGCTTGTGTGATTCGGATCGATCCATCCAATATGACCGTCAGCACGACGGTAAACTATGTTGGTATTGCCACTGGCTGCATTGGTAAAAACAACCACCGGGCTGTCCGTCAAATCCAATTGCATTACCGCCTGGGCAACGGTCTGTGTGAGCACAGTCCTTGAACTTTCCGCGACAATTGCCGGGACAAAGTCGTCAGCTACTTCATCTTCCGAATCGGGTGCTTCAATTACCGTGTAATTTGCCTCGATTTGCAACTTTTCGGCAGAACCGGCGTGATGATCCTTCAAGCGGCGCTTATATCTGCGAAGCCGTTTTTCAACTCGCGCCGCCGCATCGTCAAAACAGCCCGTCGCGTCATGCCCTCTCGCTGTTGCCTGCAATATCACTCCGGTGTCCAGATGCACCGTGCAATCGCATTCAAATGCGTTATTTGCCTTTTCAATGGTAACTTGACCGGAATAACCGCCCGAAAAATACTTCGTAACGGCTTCATCGATCCGGTCCTCAATGCGTTGGCTCAAGGATTCGCCAACGTTCATATGCTTGCCGGAGATTCGTAGGCTCATGTCAGATTAATACTCCTGAAGCGGCCTGCGCCACAACCCCAAAAACCCAAGATCCAAATTATCCTGCGGTAAAATCTGTGCGCGAAATCGTACCGTTAACGCTCCTGAAAGCGGCGTCAACGCTTCATTTGAGCTTGTCCCCGCTATCCTCTGGCTACATCATTTAGCCGGTAGCGACGGACGCGCGCTTCTAGGTCCATGCGGACCGGTTGTCAAGGTTATCAATCCAGGATTTTGGTCGAAATCATACCATCAAGCCACGCTTTTCCCTCCTTCTTTGCACAGAAGATGGGATATTCAGCGATTCCCGGTATTTTGCCACCGTCCTGCGGGCAATATCGATGCCTGTTTCGCGTAACATCTTTACAATAACGTCGTCAGACAGGATTTTTTCAGGCTTTTCGGCGTCAACCAATTGGCGGATTCGGTGCCTGACCGCCTCCGCTGAATGGGCTTCTTCTCCCTCGGTGGCAGCAATGGATGCAGTGAAAAAATATTTCAGTTCAAACAGTCCGCGGCTGGTCATCATGTATTTGTTCGACGTTACTCTGCTGACGGTCGATTCATGCATCTTGATGGCGTCAGCCACCATTTTCAAGTTGAGCGGGCGCAAGTGTTCAACCCCATAAGCCAGGAACATGTCCTGTTGCTTTACGATTTCACTTGCCACCTTGAGAATGGTTTGGGCACGTTGATCAAGGCTCTTCACCAGCCAGTTTGCCGACTGGAAGCAGTCCACCATAAATGATTTTTCCGATTCACCCCGGCAAGTCTTTGATATTTTTGAATAATATTCGCGATTTACCAACACTTTTGGTAGTGTTTCAGGGTTGAGTTCCACCAGCCAGCCGCCATCTGCACCTTGTCTGACAAAAACATCTGCAATTGCCGGCTGTACAGGGCCTGACGTGAACTGGCTGCCCGGTCTGGGCTCCAGATCCCGTATTTCGTGTACCATGTCGGCAATATCTTCCTGGTCGACCTGGCACAATTGGCAAAGCCGGGGGAAATCCCGTTTTGCCAGCAGATCCAGGTTTTGGACAAGTACCTGCATTGCGGGGTCAAAACGATCCTTGTCACGCAACTGGATTGCAAGACATTCTTCGAGGTCCCGGGCTGCAATACCGCAGGGATCAAGCGATTGAACAATTGCCAAAACACTTTTCCCACGTGCTTCCTCAGCACCCAATGCGGTACTTATCTCCTCCAGCGGCCGGCGCAAATATCCGTCTTCGTCAAGGGATTCAACGATTTCCCGGGCAATAATGGCATCTGTCGGATCACGGACAGCGATTGGCAGTTGTTCCAGAAGATGATCACGCAGGGTCGGCTCGCTGGAACAATATTCCTCCAGGCTGGGGCCGGCTTCCTCCAGGCTTAGCGCCTGGCCTGTAACCTGCCAGTGGTCACCGGAACCCGCATCCAGGGAACTTGCCGGCTGGTTTGGCATATCCTGCTCAAAGACATTCTCAAGCGAGGTTCCAAGCTTTTCTTCAACTGCAGCCGTGCTTGTTTCAAGCTCTGATCCCATCCAGTCGCTGCTTTCAACTTCGCTCGAAACGTCGTTATCGGGTCTTTCCTCGGTATTTCCGGCCAGATTTCCGTCCTGAACAGGCTGATCCTCACCTGCTTCATCCAGCGTCAGTAACGGATTCTTCTCGATTTCGCGGTCCACATAGGCAGAAAGCTCGATACTTGAGAGCTGAAGCAGCCGGATGGACTGCATCAGCTGGGGTGTCATCACCAGCGACTGCGACTGCTTGAATTGCAGTTTGGCAGAAAGCGCCATCCCTATGCCTCTGTTACAGGTTTAACCAGTTTTTTTATGGAATTTATACGAACTGGCTTGTTTCTTGCTCGTGTATATAACAGGACCAGGTTCTTAAAGTGTAAATTGTTCGCCCAGATATGTCCGCCTTACGTCCGGGTTCTGAACGATTTCCTGCGGGCGCCCGTGGGTCAGGACGCGTCCATTCGCAATAATATAGGCCCGATCGATCAATCCCAGCGTTTCCCTGACATTGTGATCGGTGATCAAGACACCAATCCCCCGGCTCGTCAGATGCCGGACAAGCTGCTGGATATCGCCAACAGCGATTGGGTCAATTCCGGCAAAAGGCTCATCGAGCAAAACAAAAGACGGTTTTGTGGCAAGCGCCCTGGCAATCTCGCACCGCCTGCGCTCCCCACCCGAAAGCGAAATTGAGGGTGATTTTCGCAAATGTGCGATGGAGAACTCCTCCAGCAGCGAATCCAGTTCCCGTTCGCGTATCCTGGCATCGGGCTCGACAACTTCAAGAACGGCCCGGATGTTGTTCTCAACGCTCAAACCACGAAAAATCGAGGCTTCCTGTGGCAGATAGCCAATACCAAGCCGGGCGCGACGATACATTGGCGTCCCGCTGATATCATGGCCATCCAGTTCGATCCTGCCGACATCAGGGCGCACCAGTCCGGTTATCATGTAAAAACAGGTTGTCTTGCCAGCGCCATTGGGGCCAAGCAGGCCAACCGCCTCTCCACGCCGGACGCCCAGCGAAACGCCACGCACTACCGGGCGCCCCTTATAGCTTTTTTGCAGGCCGGTAACTGCGAGCACACCCTCCCTGCCGGGTCTTGGTCCAGCCGCAGCACCGTTAACTGATGGCCGTCCACGCAAAAATGCTGCTGCCTTGGCCGCCAGATTGTCTCCTGATGAGGGCTTTTTTTGCGCAGGTTTTTTCTTCGCAACACGTTTTGTGGCAGGTTTTTGAGTTGCGGCAGGCTTTCTTGCTGCTAAACCCTGTGAATTGGTTGCTGGATTTGCTGCAGATGCCTGTCTCTGTCGCGGCTGCAATTTCATCGCCGCATCAGCACGCCTTTGCGGAATATTTGATTTCGTTTGCGTGGTGGATTTCCTGCCCCCGCGAATTCCAGCCGGAACCAGCGAAGCCAGATCGAGACGCAACCGCAACATCGCAAGCCGAAACTTGTACCACAAGCCGGTTGCAGGTCTCTTGGTTGGGGTTTTACCCCTCCGATTGGGTTCCGTTGCTTTCAATGGAGCGCCAAAATCTTTACTGCTGATTGCTCGATGGTGCACGGTCTATCAACACTTGAACACGCCCACTCTTACCGGCGCAAGGTTCTACATTAATATCATTTGTTTTCATATTTACGGTCACCAGACAACCTTGAATAATATTTGTGCCCTGGCTGACAGCTACATTCCCATTGAGTGTTGCAATCTGGGTTTCCATATTCACCACAGCCTTGTTGGCCGAGGCGTGCTGATCTTTCGACCGCACGGCAACGCCGCCGGTCGCCTCAATTCTCTTTACATTGCCTCCAGGCCCCGGATTTCCCTGGGCATCCCTTCCATAGTAGACCAGCAATTTGGATGACTTCATGAATGTCGAACCCTGTACGATCTCGACATTGCCGCTGAAAACCGCAGTCCCCTTCTGGTCTGCAACTTCGAGCCGGTCTGCCTGTATCTGTATGGGATCATCGGAACTGGCCATGCCGTCAAACGCCCCACCCAGATTCTGGGCAGCGGCAGGTGCTGTGAAGATCGCTGAAGTTATTACGATCATGATTGCAGCAATTGGGACCGGAAACATCATTTTGTCCTGTCTGCGGGATTGTTGGCGATGCCGATCAGTCCGCCGCCATCCTCATCATTAAATGGCAATATGGTCATCCTGACACGATTTTCAAAAATTATCATTTTTCCATTGTCTTCAACAGTCAGTTTATCCGACTTGACATTGGCCCGGCCCGTTTGAACCTCGACGGGGTTGTTTGTTTCCATTCTGCCGGTTTCAATATCAATCTGGGCATCCATCATCCGGATTTTCATGCCATCATCGGTATCTACTGCGATATTACCTCCCAGCTCCAGGGTCTTCAATCCGGCATCATAGACACCATTTCCGGCAGTAATCCGGGCGGTTTGCTCATCATTGAGCGGCAATTTTGCCTGAATTTCTTCCAGCGCTATCCGGTCCGGCTTGGCTGTGTTCTGAATTGCCCTTGCCGCAGTCATTGAATAGGGGCGCTGGTTCGAATCGGTACCGTTTAGTTCCGGGCTGTCCATCACCAGCTTGCCATCTTCAAGCCTTAGCTGTCCCAGATCGACCGATGGCAGGTTACTGCCCGAGAAGAACAAGGTTCCCGCAATAACAATAATGGCCAATACGCCTATAATGGGCAATATCCGCTTGAGCAATTGCACCCGGTTCGAGTGTTTTCTGGCGCGTTCGAATTCTGCTGCTGCCCTGGTTACCGGCCGCCGGGTCGCTTTTTCTTGCTGGGCAGGAGCTGGCCTCCTGACACCATTGGCAGGTGCATGTTGCCGTGGCTGGCGTGAAGCCTGATTTTGCACCTGTTGAACCCCGCCCTGCCGGCTGCCAATGCGCGCAGAATCCACATCCGGATTGGATACGTGCGGCACTCTCCGTTGGTGGTTTGGGTTCTGTGTATTCACGATCCTGGAATAAATCCTGACGGTTTCGATTACCCGGTGATCCGGCATCACCATCTCATACCGTTACAGCCGGTCATATTTTGTCGTTTTTACGGCAAATAGCGTGTTGATATCAAATCAAATTCTCGAATAAGGACGGCAATCTGGTCCACATGCGCCAAAGCAAGTCAAATGCAGCGATCAACTATGGGCAAAAATATCAGTATCCGGCCATCCGTTCAGATCAAGTCTTGCCCTCCAGGGCAGGAATTCAAATGCTGCCTGGGCAAGCTTGGTTCGCTCCTCGCGTTTCAGCATACCATCCAGCTGTGCCTTCAATTCATGCAAGTAGAGAACATCGGAAGCAGCATATTCAAGCTGTGCCTGGCTAAGGCTGTCGGCTGCCCAGTCGGAGCTTTGCTGCTGTTTTGAGATGTCGATCCCGAGTAATTCCTTCGTCAAATCCTTCAAACCATGCCGGTCAGTATAGGTACGCACCAGTTTTGAGGCAATTTTCGTGCAGTAGACTGGTTCCGCCATGACACCAAATGCAAGATTCAGGACTGCCAGATCAAATCTGCCAAAATGAAAGATCTTGGTAATCGCCTTGTCACCAAGCAGGCGTTCAATATTGGGCGCGCTTTTCTGATCCCTGGCAATTTGCACTACATCTGCGCTACCGTCTCCGGGTGAAAGCTGTATAACACAAAGCCGGTCGCGCCCGGGCACCAGCCCCAGGGTTTCAGTATCAATTGCAGCGCTGTCACTGTAGAGTTCCAGATCCGGAAGATCCCCCTGGTGAAATCTGATGGTCATTGTTATTCCCGCATACCCCGTAGCAACAGGAGGTACTGATCACTTTGCCGATCAGCCAGCCCCCGGCTTGGCTTGTGTAACATTTTTGTAGTCTATCTGACCGAGTTTTGGGTCAAGCGCAAGCTTTGTGAAAACCGGCTCCATGATTTGGCTGTTAATTCGCAACGGAACGCGCTATTGCGGCAGCAAACCGACGCTGTCATCAAGATGGATCATCAATGAAATATCTCGTCACGGGAACCGCTGGATTTATTGGGTACCATACTGCAAAACTGCTTGTGGACCGTGGTGACGAAGTCGTCGGTATCGATGTCATCAATGACTACTACGACATTGAATTGAAACATGCGCGATTGCGCGAGCTTGACGTCGTGTCATCGCGGCACAATGCCCGCCATCATTTCATAAAGGCTGATCTTGCCGACCGCAAAGCAGTGGAGACCTGTTTTGCCGACCACCAATTTGATCGGGTCATTCACCTGGCAGCACAGGCGGGCGTGCGCTACTCGATTGAAAATCCGGCAGCCTATGTCCATTCAAATATTATCGGATTTACCAATATTCTTGAGGCCTGCCGTGAAGCGCGGATACCTCATCTGACCTATGCCTCCACATCAAGCGTCTACGGGCTGAACACCACCATGCCCTATTCCGAGCATCGTGGTGCAAACCATCCGTTGCAGTTTTACGCCGCGACGAAACGCTCAAATGAGATGATGGCCCATGCCTACAGCAATCTATTTGACCTCCCGACAACCGGATTGAGGTTTTTTACCGTTTATGGCCCTTGGGGCCGGCCTGACATGGCTCCTATCCTGTTCCTGCGCAATATTCTGGAAGGCAAGCCGATCAAGGTTTTCAACCACGGAAAGCACCGGCGGGACTTTACCTATATTGATGATATTGCAAAGGGGGTTGTGCTGGCGGCAGACCAGATTGCCGAACCAAACCCTGATTTTGATCCGGCAAACCCAGATCCGCAATCTTCATCGGTACCATGGCGCATCTTCAATATCGGCAATAGCGATCCTATAAATCTCATGGATTTCATTGAGGCAATCGAGAACGCTACCGGACAAAAAGCGGCCAAGGAAATGCTGCCCATGCAGCCGGGTGATGTTCCTGACACATTTTCCGATTCGACCGAGCTTCAAAAGGCGACCGGTTTCAAACCTTCAACGCCAATAAATGAGGGCGTTTCAAAGCTGGTTGATTGGTATAAGGCCTATCACAATATCTGAAAATCTCTGCGATTGACCCCAAAAATACCGAATCTGCATGAAATCGGAAAAAATTACCGCACTAGACGATTTGCTAGTTGATATCGGCGCGCTTTTCAATTTCACTCGGACCGGGTTCAATCCGATACCAAAATCGGATGGTCTCATATCCATGCGCTGAAATCGGCGCTTGGAAATCAGGGAGGAAATAGCCGTATGCTTGCTGACGGCAAGATTGCGCGCGAACAGCCGGAAACATTTCCGCAATATTTGCTGCTGAACGCCCAGCGCTTCGCAGATCGTCCTGCAATGCGTCACAAAGATTACGGAATCTGGCAAAGCTGGAGCTGGTCGGAACTTCTCGAAGAAATCCGGACCTACTCAATGGGCCTGGTGGCACTTGACCTCAAGCGCGGCGACAAGGTGGCCATCGTCGGTCAGAACCGCCCGCGTCTTTATTGGACATTTTGCGCGGTTCAGGCACTGGGAGGCATTCCCGTGCCAGTCTATGCTGATTCGGTTGCTGAGGAGATGGTTTATGTCCTCGACCATGCCGAAGTTGTCATGGCGATCGTTCAGGATCAGGAACAGGTGGACAAGGTACTTTCCATCGGGGACCAGCTTCCGGCCCTCAAGAAGGTGATCTATGACGAGACCCGTGGTCTGAAGGATTACGATCACAAGAATCTGCATTCCATTGATGACGTTCAGCAGCTGGGTGCTGCCGAATTGGAAAAATCCGGCGACAAGAATTGGCTGGATTCCATTTCAAAGGGCAAGGGAGACGATCTCTCGGTCATCCTTTACACTTCAGGTACGACCGGCAAACCCAAGGGGGTCATGCTGTCATTCCTGAATTTGACGGTATCAGCAATCAACGCAAATGAGTTTGATCATCTGGATGAAACCGACACCGTGCTGGCCTATCTGCCGCTGGCCTGGGTGGGTGATCATGTCTTCACCTATGCGCAGGCCTACATCGCCGGCTATTGCGTTTGCTGCCCCGAAAGCATGGAGACCACCGATCAGGATCGTAGGGAAATTGCTCCGACTTACTTCTTTGCGCCGCCAAGGGTATTCGAGGTCCTTCTGACGGCGGTAATGGTCCGTATGGAAGATGCTGGAAAGACCAAAAGGCGCATGTTTCATTATTTCATGGATGTTGCCCGCAAGACCGGAGAGAAAGTTCTCAATGGGGAGCAGGTGGGCTTTTCTAACAGGTTGAAATATTGGCTTGGCGAAATTTTCGTCTATGGACCGCTGAAAAATCGCATGGGCCTGACGAAAATGAAGGTTGGCTATACTGCGGGTGAGGCGATTGGGCCCGAAATTTTCAGGTTCTATCGTTCTCTGGGCATAAATCTGAAACAGCTCTACGGCCAGACTGAAGCCAGCGTCTACATCTCGGCACAGCCAGACGGGGAAATCCGTGCCGACACGGTGGGAAGGCCTTCACCTGATGTGGAAATCAAGATCCATGACAATGGCGAGGTAATGTATCGTTCGCCGGGCGTTTTTCAGGGCTATTACAAGAATGAGGAAGCCACAAAGACGACCAAGACCAGCGACAACTGGGTCCATACCGGGGATGCCGGCTTCTTTGACAATACCGGCCATCTGAAAATCATTGATCGCGCCAAGGATGTCGGAAAGCTGGAAGATGGAAGTCTGTTTGCACCAAAATATATCGAGAACAAGCTGAAGTTCTTCCCCAATGTCCAGGAAGTTGTCGCCTTTGGTGACGACCGTGAATTTTGCGCGGTCATCATCAATATTGATCTTACCTCGGTCGGAAACTGGGCCGAGCGCAATAATGTTTCATATGCAAGTTATCAGGAACTGGCCGCCCATCCGCGTGTCTACGAGATGATTGGCGAGCATGTGGCCCAGGTCAATGAGGACCTCGCCGGAGAGGACCTCATGGCCAGTTCCCAGATTCGCCGCTTCATGGTCCTGCACAAGGAACTGGATGCCGATGATGGCGAACTGACACGTACGCAGAAGGTACGCCGATCTTTCAT
Organism: Rhizobiaceae bacterium; assembly: GCA_051009635.1. Classification (GTDB taxonomy): domain Bacteria; phylum Pseudomonadota; class Alphaproteobacteria; order Rhizobiales; family Rhizobiaceae; genus BOKV01. Next base: position 2,231 of record JBPCWJ010000176.1, on the reverse strand, counting down.
TGCGGAAAGATATGCCCCCCTGATTGAGGCTCTTTATGACGGTTCGACAGAAAAATATGTTGAAACCGAAGTCACATTTGAAGATGGCCGCAAGGGAAATATATCAGCGACGGTTCAAATTCGTGACATGCCACTCGTCCCAAAACGGCCTGAAGTCATGGAGGCCGCGCAATGAACGCTCCCTTGCGCGGTCACACCCAGCTTCACAGCCGTGCCGATGATGGCATCGCTGCAGGTGATGATCTGCTGGCCGTGGAAAACATTTCGCTTTCCTTTGGTGGGGTGCGAGCAATTTCAGATGTCAGTTTTGATGTCAGAAAGGGTGAGATACGCGCCATCATTGGTCCGAATGGCGCTGGCAAGACATCGATGCTGAACGTCATCAACGGTTTCTACCACCCGCAGGAAGGTACGATTACTTTCCGTGGCGACAAGCGCAGGCGGATGCGCCCGCATGAGGCTGCCAATCAGGGCATTGCACGGACTTTCCAGAATATCGCTCTTTTCAGCGGAATGAGTACGCTCGACAATCTGATGACGGGCCGCATCACCTTGATGAAACGCAACATGTTCTGGCATGCGGTCTGGGCCGGTCCGGCACAGCGCGAGGAGATCGAGCATCGCGAGGCGGTAGAGCAGATCATCGATTTTCTGGAGATCGAGCATATCAGGAAAACACCGGTCGGCCGTTTACCTTACGGCCTGCAAAAGCGGGTGGAACTCGGGCGCGCACTGGCTGCCGAGCCGGCACTCCTTTTGCTTGATGAACCGATGGCCGGCATGAATCTGGAAGAAAAAGAGGATATGAGCCGCTTCATCCTCGACGTTAATCAGCAATATGGCACCACCATCGCTCTTATTGAACATGACATGGGCGTGGTGATGGACCTCTCCGACCGTGTCGTTGTCCTCGATTATGGTCGCAGGATCGGCGACGGAACGCCTAACGAAGTTCGTAACAATCAGGACGTAATCGATGCCTATCTAGGTGTACCCCATGAGGACGCATGATGAGATCAGGAGTTAGATTTTGAGCCCCGCATTTCTTAATCTGATCGAGACCACGCTTAACGGGCTTATGGCCGGTGTCATGTATTCCCTCGTTGCGCTTGGCTTCGTCCTGATCTTCAAGGCATCGGGAATATTCAATTTCGCGCAAGGGGTTATGGCGCTATTCGCTGCATTGACCCTGGTTGGGTTTCAGACGGGCCAGGTGCCCTTTGCCCATTTGATCAACGCCATATTTGGAACGGACCTTCACCATTGGGGACCCGGTGTACCAACATTTCTGGCGATCCTGATGGCCATGGCCGTCATGGTGCTCATGGCGTTTCTGATCGAACGGTTTGTCCTCAAACATCTGGTCAATCAGGCGCCGATAATCCTGTTCATGGCGACGATTGGACTTGCATATTTCCTTGAGGGCATGGGTGATCTGATGTGGGGTGCCGACATCAAGCCGATGAATGTCGGTCTTCCCTCGGGTGGTTCATTCTGGTGGGAGGATGTTACCCGCGAATGGGCCAGCGAAGGCAGCGAATATTACGGCATGTATATCGACAAGCTGGATGTAACTGCCGCGCTGATAGCGATCGCGCTTGTTTCGGTTCTGACGATATTTTCGCAATATACCGCCACCGGGCGGGCCCTGCGTGCGGTTGCTGATGACCATCAGGCTGCGCTTTCGGTTGGTATCTCCCTGCGCACCATCTGGGTAATTGTCTGGTCGATAGCAGGCTTTGTTGCCTTGGTTGCAGGCATAATGTGGGGATCAAAATCAGGCGTTCAGTTTTCACTTTCCCTAATTGCACTGAAAGCCTTACCTGTCTTAATTCTTGGTGGCTTTACCTCAATACCGGGTGCAATTATAGGAGGTTTGATTATTGGTGTCGGTGAAAAACTGTTTGAATATTCCATAGGCCCGTTAATTGGTGGGGCGACGGAAAATTGGTTTGCCTATGTCTTGGCACTTTTGTTTTTGATGTTTCGCCCGCAAGGTTTATTCGGCGATAAAATTATTGAGCGAGTTTAAGGGGGATATGAAACGTGTTTTATAGAGAGTCTGGTGATTTTAAAACATCATATAATGCCGACCAGCAAACATTTCCTATTCGCCTGGATCGATGGATAGTTTGGGGCTTTTGTGCGTTTGCATTTTTAGTTGTGCCTTTCCTGATTAATGATTATTGGGAGAAATCGGTTTTACTGCCTGTATTGGTTTGGTCAATGGC
>JBPCWJ010000175.1:0-2802 GCA_051009635.1 Rhizobiaceae bacterium | reverse complement strand
CTTCAGCGGCATCTTCAGAAGTATCGTCTACGGCAGCCTCATCAGCGACAGCTTCTTCTGCAGCGGCTTCAACTTCTTCGCCGGATTCTTCTTCCTCGCTTGCGTTAATGTCTTCAAGCTCGACTTCATCGGGATTTTCGAAGACTTCAGAAAGATCAACTTCCTCTTCCTGTTCTTCAGGTTGGAACTCTGCCCGGCCTGTCAGGTCCTCACCGCGTGCCTGACGCTCGGCTTCATCGGTCGATCGCGCCACATTGGCGGTAATCTTTGATTCCACTTCCGGGTGAAGCGTGATCGCGACCTCGTGCAGTCCAATCAGCTTGATCGGATTGGCAAGATTTACCTGGGAACGGGCAACCTTGAAGCCTTCCTCTTCCAGCACTTCGGCGATGTCGCGTGTGGATACAGAACCATAGAGATGACCTGTCTCGCCTGCCGAACGAACAAGGATGTAACTTGTACCGTCGAGTTTTTCATGAACGGATTCAGCTTCTGTCTTGCGCTCCAGATTGCGGGCTTCCAAATCCACACGCTGGGCTTCAAACTTTGCCTTGTTGGCCTCGTTCGCGCGCAGCGCCTTTCCCTGTGGCAGCAGGAAATTACGTGCATAACCATTTTTTACGTTCACGGTATCTCCCATCTGTCCCAGCCGGGGGATACGTTCAAGAAGGATTACTTCCATGGATTTATTCCTTTTCGTTGAAATAGCATCAGTTGATGGTGGTTGGCGGGCTACCTGAGCCCGTGCTTGTCATTCCTGGAGGTGCGTTATTGCGGCGCCAGGCGCGAACCATTCCCAAAATCGCAAAGATGAAGAGCGGGATGGTGAACATGAAAATCAGCAGATAGGTGGAGAACAACAACAGGCCACGGCCTGGTTTCCCACGCGTATTGTAGTGGAATTCGGCAAGTCCGGTCAGCGCAAATGCAGCCAATCCCGTACCGGCAAATACAGCGGCGATCTCATATATCGGGCTTGCGGTAATAAACATGCCTGCAATGCCGCCAAGCGGCCAGGCGATCATTGCTGCAGGTAGATTGGCAGTCGCCGGAATATCGTCCTTTGGCCGAGCAATCTTTCCCGATAGCCGGGAAATGCCCGCGGATATATTGAATACGGCGACATGCATGATCAGCCAGATCGCCGGCATTATCAATGGCAGAAGCGCAGCATAAAGCTTTGCGCTTTCCTCCAGATTTTCCTCATTGATCGCCTGTGCTCCTTCGCCTGCCTTCACAAATTCCTTGAGCAGTGCGGCCATTCCCTTTTCGATTTCCGTGCTGTCAAATCCCAGCGCAAATCCGGCAATGATAAATCCGGCTGCGATCGATGCCATCAGGCGGACAAGTATGCCCTCCAGCGGGTACCAAATGACAGATTTTCCATCCGCAGACGGTTGAGCTAGATTGGCAAGATGCCCCGCCCAGGCGGCAGGGAGAAACATCAGCAAGGCAGAAAAAAGGGCAATTTTGGTCCCGCCGACCATTGCGCCGGCTGCACCCACAATTGCAGCCAGAAACCCGGCTACCGTCCCCCAGCCCAGAGATGCAATGTAAATTGCAATCGGGGCAGCAAACAGCATCGGGAGCGCTGCTGTAACCGAACGAAAAGCAGCAACTATCATCAAGCCAGCTGCAAGGCCGGCAAGAATTCCGATAATGGCGCCAAAATTTCTGTTCATTTGTTTCGCTGTCCTGTCTTGTGACAGTTAGAGATCGTTTTGATCTCAACTTGGCTTGTTATTCGCTCGCTCCAGGAGCAGGTGTCGGCCGGGCTCATTCCCGGCACGACGAATTTGTAAGTTAACCTACAAGATAGGGCAACAGGCCAAGAAACCGCGCACGCTTGATCGCACGAGCAAGCTCACGCTGCTTCTTGTGGCTTACCGCCGTAATCCGCGAAGGAACGATCTTGCCGCGTTCGGATATATAACGCTGCAGAAGACGCGTATCCTTGAAGTCGATTTTCGGAGCATTGGGACCAGAGAACGGGCAGGATTTCCTGCGGCGTTGAAACGGTCTGCGTGTACCGGATGACATAGCCATGATTATTCTCCCGAGCCTTCTTTGCCAGATGTATCGGCGCTACGGCGCGGCCGGTCATCCCGGTCACGTCTGGGGCCACGATCGCCACGGTCATCGCGGTCGGATTTGCGCATCATTGCAGAAGGACCTTCTTCATGTTCTTCAACGCGGATGGTCATATAGCGCAGAATGTCATCGCTGAGGCGCATCTGGCGTTCCATCTCTGCAATTGCGGCTGCAGGTGCATCGACATTCATCAGCACATAATGTGCTTTCCGGTTCTTGTTGATACGATATGCGGTGCTGCGAAGGCCCCAGTTCTCGACTTTGCTGACTGTGCCGTCATTACTTTCCAGGACACCCTTGAATTGTTCAATCAAGGCATCCACCTGCTGGCCAGAAACATCCTGGCGAGCAAGGAATACATACTCATATAGGGCCATTAAGCCTTTCCTTTTCTCTACTCAGGTAACCGCGCAAAGCCTCCAGGCCGCATTTCTGACCCAGTCTCATACTATCCGGGCAGGAAAGGCGAATTGGAACGGACGAGAGCGGAGACACGGGAGGCCGGATCACTTTTGACCCATCCTGCCAAGTCGGAAATTATCCGATCAGGCAAGGCCCTCCGTTCAGCCCCCAGCGGTTAAGCCTGAAACTCGAACGAGCCGCGTTATACGCGGTTTTTTTGACTTTGCAAGTCTTGACGTAACTGTGTGCCGATACGGGGATGCAAGTTTGTGATTTTGCTGTTATGAGGCGCTCATGAATGATGCCGTA
>JBPCWJ010000174.1:0-7224 GCA_051009635.1 Rhizobiaceae bacterium | reverse complement strand
CTTCCGGTACAATCAGTATTTCCCCGTCGGCATTGTAGAAGACTTCGTTCTCCATGCTCTCGGTAATCGCATAGGTATGAATGGCATAGCCGACCTGGGTAAGGACATCACCGCCGGTAAAGATGGTTCGCATTCCTTCGAGCCAGGTTCCCGCATCGTCAGGAATAGGTGCCGGATCCCAGCGCATTGGAGCAAGGGGCAGGTCGCTTTCATCAACTGTGGGAGCAGAACGAAAATGCGGCAGGTCAAACCGTACCATATCTGAAATATGCTTGACGGTTGGGCGCATCCGGTAGAGCCAGGAGCGTTCGTTTGAAATTCGTGGTGCCGTGAAGGGCGAGCCGGACATTTGTTCGGCATAAAGGCCATAGGGGCAACGCTGCGGAGAGTTTTGGCCAATCGGCAATGCACCCTCAACTGCCTCGGTTTCGAAATCATTGCCGAAGCCGGGCATGTAGCCCTCATTATATTTTGCACGGCTTTTGGCGACCACGAATTCTGAAGCGGATTGTTTGTCCATGGTGTTATTCTCCTGCGACGAGCACCCCGCGCTGTATCTGGTCTTCCTCGATCGATTCAAACAGGGCCTTGAAGTTACCTTCACCGAAGCCATCGTCGCCTTTTCTTTGAATGAATTCAAAAAAGATTGGTCCGATGACTGTCTTGGAGAATATTTGTAGCAGAACGCGCGTAACCCCACCATCTACGACGCCTTCACCGTCGATCAGGATGCCATTCTTCATCATGCGATCAAGGGGCTCCTCGTGACCATGCACGCGGTCATGGGATTTATCGTAGTAGATTTTCGGGGGTGCAGGCATGAACTGAATGCCATTTGCTGCAATCTCGTCGGTAGAATCGTAGATATTCTCGGTAGCGACAGCGATATGCTGGATGCCTTCGCCATTATACTCGTCAAGATATTCTTCGATCTGACTGAATTCATCAGCGCTTTCATTGATCGGGATGCGTATCTTGCCGTCCGGCGAGGTCAGTGCGCGTGAGAACAGGCCGGTTTGTTTGCCCTTGATATCGAAGAAACGGATTTCACGGAAATTGAACGCCTTTGAGTAGAAATCATACCAGGTTGACATGTTTCCGCGTGCAACATTATGGGTCAGATGATCGAGATAATAGAACCCTGCGCCGACTGGCCTTGGATCAGCCTCCCCAGTCCATTCGAATTCATCTTCATAACAGGAGCCGGTTTCACCGTATTTTTCGACGAAATATAGAAGTGACCCACCAATGCCGATCACCGCCGGAACGTCGAGCGTCTTGTCATTACCGGTATATTCTTCCGCTCCATAATCAAGCGCACATTTCAGCGCGTGCTGCGCATCCACGACTCGCCATGCCATGGCAGGTGCGCAGGGGCCGTGATCGTCTACAAATCGGGCTGCATGGGTGTTTGCCTCCCGATTTACGATGTAGTTGATGTCGCCCTGCCGATAGAGCGAGATATTCTTTGTCCTATGGCGGGCAACCTCACTGAAACCCATGCTTTCGAACAAGGTTTCCAGTTTCCCGGCTTCGGGATGTGCAAATTCCACGAATTCGAAGCCGTCGGTACCAGCAACGTTGATTTCATCAATTTGCGCTTTTGGCGCGTCATGTGGAAAGGGACCCATCATGTCCTCCTTCTTTTTGAAAAGCCGCGCTGACGTGCCCTGTACGCGACGATCAAGAATACCCGGCCCGCGGGATCCGGTTCCGCATTCAAAAATGTTGCGGAACACATAAGAGATTATAGCAAAAATAATGATGTATATACAACAATATTGTTGAATATATTACGAAAAATTGTATTTGCAAGATAGGGACGCAGAAACCTGCCGGATTTCTCGTTGAAGATAGTCGGTTTTGATAATCCCTGAACATCACTCAAGACGTGCAAGAAACGCAAAAACAGGTTAAACACCAGATAAATGACGCACACTATGAACGATCATCCGTCTGGTTCAGGCAATTGAAATGTATGACAACGCGTTGAAAAATAGCGAGAAAATCTTCGCCATCGCCCCGATGATGGATTGGACGGATCGCCATTGCCGTTTCTTTCACCGGTTAATCACAAAGAAAGCACTTCTCTACACCGAGATGGTTGTTGCAGATGCCGTTATTCATGGCGATCGGGACCGTTTGCTAGGTTATGATGGTTCCCAACATCCAGTCGCACTGCAACTTGGCGGAAGTGAGCCTCACAAGCTTGCTCAGGCGGCCAGGATTGGGGAACAGTACGGCTATGATGAAATCAATCTGAATGTTGGCTGTCCCTCTGACCGGGTGCAATCGGGGGTTTTTGGGGCTTGCCTTATGCGTGAACCGGAATTGGTGGGCGAGTGTGTGCGCGCCATGAAGGATCAGCTTGGCGTTCCGGTTACCGTCAAATGCAGGATTGGTGTAGATGAACAGGATACCGGTCCGGCGCTGGATGATTTTGCAAGTTCAGTCTGGAATGCGGGTGCGGACGCTTTATGGGTCCATGCGCGCAAAGCATGGCTGGAGGGTTTGAGCCCCAAGCAAAACCGTGAAATTCCGCCGCTTGACTATGAAAGAGTGCATCGACTGAAACAAGAAAATCCGAATCAATTCATTGGTTTGAACGGTGGAATTGAGAATTTGAATCAAGCTCAAATGCAGCTTGAAGATGACTCGGGAATTGACGGTGTCATGACTGGTCGTGCAGCCTATAACAATCCCGGAATGCTCCATCAGGCCGATCAGATATTCTACGGGAGCGCTACTGCAGAACCTGATTGGGAAGCGGTGATCAATGCCATGATGGATTATTGCGAAGGCCATCTTTCCAAGGGTGGCAGGTTGAACCATGTAACCCGCCACATGACAGGCCTGTTTCAAGGCATGCCAGGTGCCCGCAAGTGGCGGCAAATACTTTCGATAGAGGCAACAAAACCGGGGGCGGGGCCAGACGTCATTCGCAGGGCTTTTGAAGCGGTCAGGATTGCAGGTGCGGAACAAGCTGCATGAGTTTCATTCAGGGCAAGTAAACAATTTACCCAGAGCCAGCATAATTTACTTCGATAATTCAGTCGGTTAACAGAAGCCGGTCGCCACGAAACTCAAAGCTGGTCAGGGTAGAAAGAAAACTCATGCCCAAAAGGCTTTGTTCCAGGGCACCGGGCCGGGCGACCATGGCAGGCAGGCCGTCGCGCCGGATTTCTCCAATTGACAATTCATCCAAAGTCACCCGCGCCGCCGTGGTCCGGCCATTGGCAGTCATTACCGGTGCTGAATATATAAGGTTATCAACCGCGATACCGGCATCGGCTGCATCTCTGTTGGACAAGACGATGACACTGGCTCCTGTATCGACGAGGAAGCGGATTGGAGCGCCGTCGACCGATCCAACCGCCTCAAAATGGCCGCCACGAGAGCGAATCAATAATGCCTGCTCTCGACCATCGGCTGATATCTCGGCGATCGGGCTTCCCGGCATCAATCCGCCAGTAAGCCTGGAAACGACATCCTGCAATTCATAGCGATACATGTAGCCAGCCATTGTCACCAGGAAGATAGCCAGCCACAACACACAATTCCTTGCAAAATTGCGCCATTGACCGGGCCGGGGAATAATGGCGCTAGCCAGTACCACGCCCCATACTCCAAACCAGATTACCGAGGCAAACTGGTCGTTCTCCATACCGAAAACGGTGCCGGAATCATGGTTGAGGATGAGCAGGATGCATCCTGCACCAATCACACCCAGAATTATCCAAAGCAAGTTCACGGACATTCATTCCCAGTTGTGCCAGAGTTTCTTTCGCGCGCCATTTTTCTACGTCTGGTTTCGCGCCGGGGTTTACGTTCAATCTTGCTCAACCGGTCATTGAGACCCTGTGAAATAGCGGCGCGCTGCTCATCATCATAACCGATCCAGCCTGCAATCTCCTCGGCTGTGCGGCCACAACCGTAGCAATAGCCTGTGGTCAAATCTATCGAGCAAACGAGTATGCAAGGTGACTGGATATGTGACACTGCAAAAATCCGACTTGAATCTTGTTTAAGTCACAGGTAGCCATCGCAGCGGAAAACGCAAGTCCTGACTCTAGGAAATTGAATGTCCATATCCGGCCTTCCATTTGATGATATCCGGTCATTGTTACAGAATCTTCCCGGTCCTGATGACCAAGCGGCTGAGGCCGTTGTTCAGCGCAATGAACTATTGTTTGGACATTCGCATGATCGTATTCGGGAAATTCAGGAATGGCTGGCGCGCTGGTCGGGTGTTTCGCCAAGGATTTCACGGCCATTGGTTGCCGTATTTGCAGGGACTCACAAATCTGGTGAAGGCGGTGGGGAGGCGGCAGTTGGTGCCCGAGTGGAGAGGCTTGCTGCCGGTGGTGCACCGCTTAATCAGGTTTGCGCGCTTTATGATTTGGGCCTTAAGGTTTTTGATCTTGCGCTGCAATTTCCGGTCGGAGATATCACACAAGGTGACGCGCTCGATGAGAAATCAGCGGCTGGAACATTTGCTTTTGGAATGGAAGCTATCGCCGGCGGCATTGATTTGCTTGTGCTGGCTGATTGCAATTCACGGAACGTGGCCACGCCTGCGGCGGTTTTTGGCGCGCTCTATGGGGATACTGCCCGATGGAGTGATATTGAAGAAATTCGTGATAACGCCGCCAGGGCGATTGAGTTTCATCAACCTATTCCAGAAGATGCGCTTGAGTTACTACGAAGATTGGGCGGGCGCGAAAGCTGGGCGATTGCAGGCGCCATCATGGCAGCACGTGTCCAACATATTCCAGTGATACTCGATGGAGCCGGACCACTAAGTGCGGCGGCGATACTCAAGGCCTGTAATCCCGATGCCATTGATCACTGCATTGCGGGGCAGGGAGGTGCAGGGACAGTCGAAACTTCAATGATTGATGTATTAGGCCTCAAGTCAGTATTCGATTATCCGATCAATATGGACGAAGGCGAGGGCGCTGCGCTGGCTGCGGGTTTTGTAAAGGCGGCGGCGGTGGTCCATGGCGACACCAAAGCTGTAAAACTCAGCTAGTACTTCGCTACTTGGATCCAGATTCAACCGGTTCTTTGAAATGGCCTGGCCTTTCTGTTTCCCGGTTTGCCTGAACCGGGTTTGACGACCGGCGGCATGATTTCAAGAACGCGCGATCTGGGGAAGGTTGCGATGACTTCGGTTCCCTCGCGTAACCTGGATTTCAGTTCGAATTTGCCATTGTGCATGTGCATTAGCGCCTGAACTATGGGCAGGCCTAATCCGGTGCCCTGTTCGGCACTCTTGATGGCGATGGAACCCTGTCCAAAAGACGAAAGCACGATTGGAATTTCTTCCTCCGGAATGCCCGGACCATTATCCTTGACAGAAAGATATTGTCCGCCGGTTGAGGTCCAGCCAACCTTGACCCAGATTGCTCCGCCGGTTGGTGCAAATTTCAGGGCGTTGGAGACAAGATTAAGCGTAATTTGACGAACTGCGCGTTCATCGGCCCAGATTTGCGGCAAAGCATCCTGGAATTGTGTCTGGATTGAAATTCCCTTGTTCTTGGCTTTCAATTGCAACATGGCGATGGCTTCATCCACCACGTGGTCGAGCCTTATTGCTTCCTCGACCAATTCCTGACGACCTGCCTCGATCCGGGAAAGATCAAGAATCTCATTGATTACATTCAACAAATGCATACCGGACTTGTTGATGTCATTGACATAGTCCTTGTAGGTATCGTTTCCGATTGGCCCCAAGACCTCGGCTTGCATCACTTCGGAGAAACCCAGAATTGCGTTTAGCGGTGTCCTGAGTTCATGGCTCATCGTGGCCAGAAATCTTGATTTTGCGAGATTTGCCTCCTCCGCGCGGCGCCGGGCTTCTTCAGATATGGATCTTGCTGTTTCCAGTTCAGCGATAAGGGTTTCGTTTTCGCTCTTGTGTTCCAATATGGATAGAACAGAAAGCTTGAAACGGCCTGCAAGCAGGAAGAAGAATACCTGGGAGCAGATTATGATGACGGCCATAACCAGATTGGCCAATTGCAGTGTCATTATGAATTGCGCTGCCAAGCCCAATGTCGGCGGTCCTGACGTAATCAGGATGCTGGATCGGAAGCCGTAGGACAGCATCATGGTTATCGCCTGGAAAACCAGTATCGTGGAGAACTGAATGATCGGGAAAGTCCAGGTCGTGCCGCACGATTTGCAGCTATAGAGTGCAAGGATTGTCCATGAAATTGCGATCAACAGCTGCACCAGAATGAATGAAGTGCGCCATTTGGCGATAACATTCTCATCTTTGGATTCAGCGAGATATCGCGAGCTCATCAGGGCCATCAGGCCATGGGAGAGCGAGGCCAGCATGAACCACCAGACTGCTGCTGCATATCCAAAGAAATTTGCCAGTATCAGCGCAACAATCGCTGCAAATACAGGCATTGCGATGAAAGCATTGCGGTGATTTTCCGCAAAGCTGCGCATCAATTCTTCTTCAAAGGCAACGGGATTGGAGTTTGATGAGTTGAGGTGACCCCGGATATCCTTAACAAAGCGCGAAGTCGCACTAGACCGCTTGGTCTTGTCGACAATAATTTTGTCGGACCTTATGGAAGTTTCCACGCTCATCGGCTGTAGCCGTACTCAACTCATTTACTACGATCCTCCATTGCTAAGACAATTTGGTTAATATCCTATTAGGATTCGTTGAAACCGACATTTGGATTCATGAGAAAACGGCGCCTTTTTGGCAGGCAATCATTACTCAAAAAATCGCGGGCTGCAGACTATCTTGTTGCTGCAGCGTTGATTGCGATTGTAGCTGCAATCGTAGCGATTTTGGGAGCAGGGAACAGCGAAGAATATGTAGGAAGTCCGGATGTGGCTGACGGCGATTCTATCGTGTTACAGGGCGAGCGAATTCGCCTGGAAGGAATTGATAGTCCGGAAATAGGCCAGTCATGCAATATCGCGGGACGGAGTTACGACTGCGGACTGGCGGCGCGCAATCACTTAAGAAAACTGATAAATCGCAATACTGTGATTTGCAGTGGCTGGCTTTACGACAAGTATGATCGTCTGCTCGCCACTTGCATGGCTGATGGTACCGACTTGAACAGCCAGATGGTCAGCGATGGCTGGGCATTGGCATTTGGCGGATATGAAGCTGAAGAAAGTGAAGCGCGTGAAAATAAACGTGGCGTTTGGCAGGGAGACTTCATGCGGCCCAGGGAATGGCGTATTGAA
>JBPCWJ010000173.1:0-9352 GCA_051009635.1 Rhizobiaceae bacterium | reverse complement strand
ATGCTGTCTTCACGCATATCGCGTCCAAGAAACAAGCGGATCAAGTGGCCAGCAGAAAACATGAACACTAATAGCCCGCATATGGTTAAAGGTAACGAGCGCAACCCTTCCGGTAGCTGGATCAATGGGATGAGTGTATTCCACTTAAACTGAGTAAGTTCGATTCCGTACCAAAACATCATGACGCCAAATACCATCATCAACAGGTCGGATATCAATACAAATACGGTGCGCATCCAATCGGGGACGATGCTACGGAATATCACAACAGACAAATGCCTGTTTTGATTTACACCGACGGCTGCACCTAAAAATGAGATTACCATTATGAGCAGAAGCGATACCTGCTCAACCCATGTTGGCGTATCATTCAGAACGTAACGGCCAAATACCAGCCAAGCGAAAATTGCAGTCATCACAACGAGCGCGATACCAGCCAAAACGAGGCAAATGCGGGATACCAGGTCAAATGCCTGATCCATTCGTCGCAGGAATACGGGTGGTTCAGGTGTTTCGCTCATTTGGTCCCCTCCGCTAGGAAAACGCCCGACATCCATTTCGAAGCCGGGCGCTCAATAAATGCTATGTCAGCCTGAGGTTACTCGGTTGACTTGGCAATATCCACCAGCTTTTTCATGTCAGGGTTGGCCTTGAGATAATCAGCATAGACCGAGTCCATCGCAGCCTGGAACGGACCCTTGTCAGCGATCTCGTTGACAATGATACCGGCGGACTCAACTTCCTTTCGGGCCTCATCAGACTGCACTGCCCAAAGCTCACGCTGATAGAGAGCGGCTTCTTCTGCAGCCTTCCTGACAGCGGCCTGCAGTTCCGGCGACAGCGCATTGAACTTTTCAGTGTTCACACAGATGCATTCCGGAATGATCAGGTGCTCGCTGAGCGAATAGTTTTTAGTCACCTCATAGTGGCCGACATTCTTGAAGGATGGGAAGTTGTTTTCTGCGCCATCTACCACACCGGTTTTTAGAGCTTGTTGCACTTCTGCAAAAGCCATCGGTGATGGATTGCCACCCAGTGCTGAAATCATGGACGTATACAGATCGTTATTCATGACCCGGATCTTTAGTCCTTCAACATCGGCTGGCGTGTTAATTGCCTTCTGGGCGTAGAAGGACCGGGCACCGGCATCAATCCATGCCAGTGGTGTCAGACCTGCTTCTGCCATGGCCGCACCCATGATGTCGCCGGCCTCGCCATCAAGAACACGGAACATATGGGGCACGGACTTGAAGATAAATGGCAGGGAAACGAGGTTGGCTTCCTTTACCATGGGGCCAATCGGGCCAAGGTTGAAGTTACCAACTTCAATTGCGCCGATGCGAACTTGCTCGATCGCATCGGGTTGCGAGCCAAGCACACCGCCATGGAAAACCTGGACATTGATCTCTCCATTGGTGTTTTCTTTGACGAGTTCGGCAAAGCGGTTCATTGCGGCCGTGTTAGGGTGGCCGTCGTTGTGAATGTTCCATACCCGCCAATCGGCAGCAATTGCTACACTACATGCCATAGCCAGAGCGGCCGCCGCTCCAAGTAAGTTTGTTGCAAGTTTCTTGATCATTTTCTCCTCCGTTGGATGATAAAGTCGGGTTGATGTGAATGTCGATATTTGCCGGTCAGGAAAAGAGCAGACCTCCGTTAATGTCGACATTGGCACCTGTGATGAATGCCGCCTCGTCCGAGGCCAGATAAGCCACCAGGTTCGCAACGTCTTCCGAAGTGCCCTCGCGCTTCAGAGGTGTGATGCCAGCCACATGCGTGCGAACTTCGGGCTTGGAAAACGTATTGTGAAAGTCGGTATCGATCATGCCGGGGCACACGGAATTAACGCGGATATCGGGACCTAATTCCTTTGCCAGTGACCGGGTGAAGGTCATCACGGCACCCTTGGACGCAGCATAAGCGGATGCCCCTGGGCCTCCGCCATCGCGACCGGCCTGGCTTGCAATGCCAACAATCGAACCGCCGTCCTTCATATACGGAAGCACCGCCTTGGTTGCGCGCACGAAAGACGTGGCGTTGAGAGCCATCACCTGATCCCAATGATCAATATCCATATCAGCGAGGGTTTTGCGGGCCACCAGCCCTCCGGTAACGTGTACGAGTATGTCTATTCGGCCGTCAAATTTCTGCAAGGTTTCTTCTACCAAAGCTGTCACGTCTGGAGCCGACGTCATGTCTCCCTGTAAAGCAAATGCGCGGCCACCGTCTTCGGTAATCTCATTGACGGCGCTGTCCGCCCCGTCAGATGAACTATGGTAGTTGACGGCAACCGCGGCTCCACCGGCAGCAAGGTTCATTACGCAAGCCCGCCCGATATCGCGGCCACCGCCCGTAACAATTGCAACTTTGCCAGCCAGTTTGCCTAATCCCGAGACCTGATTTCCAGACATTTTCCTACCCTGTCGAATGAGGCCATCCCTGTCGGCCTGATCGCATATCATCAATTATGCATACTAGAATACTAGTATTTAAGTATTGTCAATAGGCGATGATGTGGGTATCGTCTTCAACAATTCCGATACGTGCTGGTTGAAGCGTTGAGGATCATGAAAATTAAGGTAAGAGATTGTGATCCTTTGCTTACCGTTCCGGTTGGCGCTAAATAGTTGAAACGAAAGATTGATCTGATGCAGGACCTGGCTGAAACTTTCCAAAGGCAGACGACGGCAGATGTGGTGTTCGACCAATTGCACGAAGAGATTTCGACTCTGAAACTGTTGCCGGGTACAAAATTGTCAGAATCAGATATTGCCCAGCGTTTCGGTGTGTCACGCCAACCAGTTCGTGATGCGTTCAACCGGTTGGAGAACCTGGATCTTCTCCTGATCCGGCCGCAACGTGCTACCGAAATACGTGGTTTTTCCATGCAGCGGATAGCACATGCACGATTTGTTCGCATGGCGGTGGAACTGGAAGTGGTTCGGCATGCCTGTTCCATTTGGGACGACGCGCGTAATGCCAGGCTTGGCAAGAACCTGGAGCAGCAGAAGCTGGCGATCCTCAATGAGCAAGCGGATCATTTTCATCAGCTCGACTATCAGTTCCACAAACTCATCTGCGAACTAGGCGATTGTCCGATGGCCTTTGGAACGATCCTTGAATGCAAACAGAAGGTCGACCGGCTGTGTGTTCTCAGCCTTGACAGAAAGAATGAATTCGAGATCCTTTACGGAGACCATCAGAACATCGCCAGGGCGCTCAGGGATCGTTTGCCTGAAGAGGCCACATTAGCCGCCCGTCAACATCTCGCCCGTTTGGATACAACCATTACGGATGTGCACCAAAAGCACCCGGAATATTTTGAGTAGGCATATTCGCTTCAGTAGGACAGATTGCGCAGCTGTTCAGTTTGGTGCGGCAAGTCTCCGTTTATCCTGAACCAGCTAGATTATTGCGTGGCGGACCTTGGCCGAAACCCATTCGCTGACGATTACGGTCGCCAAAATAACCAGCAAGATTAGTGAAACCTGTGTCCAGGCCAAAGTCGAGATGGATGCATCAAGCTGCAAACCGATACCACCTGCTCCGACGAGACCCAACACGGTTGATTCTCGGATATTGATGTCCCAGCGAAACACGGAAATGCCGGCGAAGGTTGGCAGGATTTGCGGGATGACGCCAAAGACAAGTTTTTGGCCGCCGGTCGCTCCGGTCGCCTCAATTGCCTCGACCTGATTGGGATCGATCTCCTCAATCGCCTCGTAAAGAAGCTTGGCGCAAAAACCGATTGATCTGAGGCCAATTGCCAGGACCCCCGCAAACACTCCGGGTCCAATAATCGCAACCAGCATGAGAGCCCAGATGAGCGAGTTGATCGAGCGTGAAGACACGATAATCAGCAGGGCAAATGCACGGACGGCCTTGTTGGGTGTTGTATTGCGCGCGGCAAGAAAGGCGATTGGAAAGGCCGCGATCAAGGCCAGCAATGTGCCAAGTGTGGCAATGTTGATCGTATCCCAGATCGGGATCCAAAGCTTTTCCATATAGGACCATTTTGGTGGCACCATTCGGGTTGCCAGATCGGCGGCCTGTGTTCCAGCGTCAGTTACGAAAAACCAGATTGTCCTGTCGGAAACAAGCTTCCAGCAATAGACGACAATTGCGGTGCCAACCAGCCAGCATAGCCAATGCATCCATTGCTGGGCTGTTGTTCGGCGGCGCCAGACCGGACAGGCATCTGTGTTGATCGTGACCATTACTGAACCCACCTGCGCAGATAGCCGGAGCAATATTCGAGCGCCATTACAATCACGATAATGGTCACGAGAATTGCAGCCGCTGAATCGAACTCATAACGGTCAAAGGCAGTGAGCAGCGTCGCTCCAATGCCGCCACCTCCAACAATGCCGACTACTGCAGATTCACGGAAATTGATATCAAGCCGGTATACCGACAAGCCTATCATGCGCGGCATGACCTGAGGCTGGATCGCATAATTGATCCATTGGAACCAGCTGGCACCGGTTGCCTTGACGGCCTCGGCCTGACCGGGATCACAATCCTCGATATCTTCTGCAAGAAGCTTGGCAAAGAAGCCGATCGTAGCAATTGATAACGCCAGGAAACCCGCGAAAGGGCCAAAACCGAACAGTTTTACAGCAAAGATGGCGAGGATGACTTCAGGAAAGGTCCTGGAAAGGGCAATGATCCCTCGGCAAAAAAGATAGACCGGCATTGGCGCAAGATTTCTGGCGGCGCCAAGCCCGACCGGAACAGACAGGGCAATGCCTGCTACCGTCGAGATGACGGTCATCCATATGCTTTCAAGAATTCCCTCGACGATCGAATCCCATCGGCTGACAAAGTCAGGAGGGAAGAATGCGGTGACAAATTTCTTGCCGCGAGGAAGACCTTCGGCAACCCGTTGCCAGTCGACATCCATAGTGCCGAATGCAAGCGCCAGATAGATGGCTGCACCCAGCCATAGACACCAGCGAAGAAGTCCGCTCTTGATAAGCGGGGGTTTTCGCCAGCGATCGGGATAACCGGGTTCGGCAGTCACGCTCATTTGGCTGCGGCCTCGACAATGTCATCCTCTTCGTTGACTTCTTCAATCGTCGCTTCCCAATCCTCTTCGCCATAGATTTCTGTCAGGACATCGGGCTTCAGTCCCGAGGGTGGGCCGTCATAAACGATTTCCCCGAGTCGTAATCCGACGATGCGCTCGGCAAACATTTGAGCCAGAAGTACATCGTGGATGTTGATGATTGCCGACAATTTGCGTTCACGGCACAACTCGCAGATAAGGCGCATGATCTGGCGTGAAGTCTTTGGATCGAGGCTGGCGGTCGGTTCGTCAACCAACAGCAATTGCGGGTCCTGGATCAATGCTCGCGCAATACCTACACGTTGGCGTTGCCCGCCTGATAATTCATCTGCCCTCTTGTCGACCATTGCCATCAGGCCGACCCGATCGAGAAGCCGGAATGCCTCGCGAATATCCTTGGGCGGAAAGCGACGAAACCAGCTTTGCCAGAAACCGACATAGCCCAGCCTTCCCGACAACGCATTTTCCATGACCGTAAGGCGCTCAACCAGGGCATATTCCTGAAAGATCATTCCCATTTTTCTACGCGCTGCACGTAATGCACCTGAAGACAGGGTAGTCAGCTCGGTATCGCCCAGCTTCACGCTGCCAGAAGTCGGCTCGACCAGACGGTTGATACATCGGATCAGTGTCGACTTACCGGCACCGGAGGGTCCGATAAGGGCGATGACCTGACCATCAGGTATTTCAAGTGTTACGCCCTTCAGCGCTTCATCGCCAGTAGGGTATCGCTTATGGAGTTTATCTAGACGAAGCATAAATATCCGCAGGAAGAATGTTGCAATTCACCGCCGGGCAAGGCTTTGACCGGCGGTGTTCAGTCAGTCGTCAGCAGTTTCTACTTGCACTCGTAGCTCACGCCATTTGCTGAATCGATCTGGCGGATTACCGCCCAATCACTCTTGTGATGGATAGATACAAAACGGCCTTCCTTCTTGAATTCTTCCTGAAGTTCCGAACCCTCCCATGGGAAGGAGAAGAAAGCTTCCTTGATCTTTGCAGCTACGGCCGGATGCAGATTATGTGCGTGGCCATAGCCGGTGGTCGGGAAGGTCTGGGATTTGTAGATGCTTCTATAGGCGGCCGGATCGACAGCCTTGCGGTCTACCATTCTTTTCAGAACCGAGTTGGCAACAGCAGCAGCTTCGTAATCCTTGTTCGCAACGCCAAGGATGGAGTTGTCATGCTTGCCTGAGAAAGTTGTCTGGAAATCCTCATCAGCTACCAGGCCAAACTCGCTCTTCAAAATCGCCGAAGGTGCCTTGAAACCGGAATTTGAAGTAGGTGAGGTAAATGCGAGCGTCTTGCCTTTCAAATCTGCTGGTGTCTGGATATCGCTGTCGGCAGGGACGAGAATTTCCATCTCATAACCAAAGGATCCATCTTTTGCTGCCATCATGGCAAAGGGAACAAGCCCTGCACAGGAAACAGCAACCGGATTACCACCGGTATTAACACCTGCTATGTGTAGCCGGCCGGAGCGCATCGCCTCATATTGAGCGGCATAGGATTGAACGGGGAAGAACACGACTTTCTTGCCTGTTACCTCGGCCATATGGTTGATGAAACCATCCCATACCTTGGCGTAAACGGCTGGATCTTCTACCGGAGTATAGGAAAATATGATTGTATCGGGATCAACCCACTTGGAGTCATCGCGTGGAAGGTCTGCGACCAAGTCATTATTGTAATCGCAATATTGTTCATCCAGGGTTCCCCTCGGACAATCTTGTGCGTTCGCAATTCCTACCCAAAACAGTGCACTGATCGCCACCAGCGACCCAATCAATTTGTTCATAACCTGCTCCCGATTTTATTTTAGATTGCAAATTGAGTGTGCACCCCTCCCATAGTTTTATGATGATGCTGTGAAACCGGGTGAAAATCCAGCTAATTGTGGGTATGGCGGTATAATTCATCCCCAGATTTTCCGGGAACAATGAACACGATACCAATCTATGGAGCCCATGTATGGAATTGGCAATTCAGGATGCAAACCGGTTTTTTCAGCGATATGAAGAAATTCGGCACCGGTTGCCGGCTCATAATTCAATCGGAAAAACCGAAAATGCGAACAGTCTTTCTGAACTCGATTTCAGTTTCGATGTTTTCGTGTTCGACTCCTTTGGTGTCTTGAATGTTGGTGACCAGGTTATCCACAGTGCTCTGGAATGCATTCGGCAATTAAGGCGTAAGGGCAAACGTATTTTTGTTCTCACAAATGCGGCTACTACCCCGATTGCTGGACTACCTCAAAAATATCGGGATCTGGGTTTTGATTTCAGCGCCGGGGAAATTATCAGCAGCAGACAGATATTGGCAAAGAGCTTGACCAGTTATCCGGATCACTGGCATTGGGCGATTTCCCTGGCTGAGAAATACTCACCAAATGAGCTTGGTGTTCCGTTTGAACTTTTCGATTTGCAAAAGGACGAATGGCGGTCCTGCGATGGGTTCATGTTGATGAGTTCCAGAACAATTGATGAGCCTCTATTTGCGGAAATCAGGAATGAACTGCAATCCCGGCCACGGCCTGTGCTGGTTGGCAATCCGGATCTGGCATCACCGTGGGAGACAGGCTTTAACGTCGAGCCTGGCGAATACGCCCACCGGCTGACGGACCAGTTGGGATTGGAGCCTGTCTTCTTTGGCAAGCCTTATGCGAATGCGTTCGATGAATTGTTTGCTAGATTGCCGGAAAATTTTGACCGCAGGCGAGCAGTCATGATCGGAGATACGCTCCATACCGACATTCTGGGAGGTGCAGCAGCGGGCATGTCTACAATACTTGTGACCGGCCATGGCGTGCTCAAATCCATGGATATTTCAGAATGCATCAAGGTATCGGGAATCTGCCCGGACTATGTCATCCCGTCGATCTGAAGTATAACATCAAATATCCAGGACCCATTTCAATGAACCGTTTCGCGGTTTGCGAGAATATTGAGAGTTCGGAGCGGATCATGCAACGGCGTGTAAGCGCAAAGGATGTAGCACTGCTGGCCGGTGTATCGCGGGCAGCTGTCTCACGCACATTTGGCGGTGGGCAGGTATCACAAAAGGTTCGCCTTCGTGTGCAGGAAGCTGCAAAGGAATTGGGATACCGTCCCAATGCAATCGCCCGTTCGCTCATAGGCGGACGAACAGACCTTGTCGCGGTGATAACCGCCGGCAGGGACAGTATCCACAATTCCCTTTTGATCGAGCAGTTGATCGTTGCAATAGCCAGGCGCGGCAAGCGGGCCATGGTGGTGCCGGCGGCGGGCGAAGAGGCAATTGATGGTTCGATACTGGACGTATCCGATTATCAGGTTGATGCCATTGTGGTGATTGGCGGGACAGTATCACCAAATATCATCGAGCGGCTGAAGGCCTTTGGTGTTCCTCTGTTCCTGTATGAACGGTTGGTCGAGGACAAGGGCCTGGAATGCATTATGGGCAATAATGTATTGGGCAGCAAAATGGCCGCAAGCTATCTAATACGAAATGGCTGCCGGAAACTGGCCTATATTACCAAGCCACTCGATACTTTCTCAAATCAGGCGCGCAGGGAGGGGCTGGTAGCCGCGCTCGCAGATGCCGGGTTGGAGCTTTTTGCAGAAGCAAAGGGAGAGCAGGGATATCAGGGCGGATTCAGGGCTGCCATGGAATTGTTTTCTGCCAGGGAAATCCCGGACTCACTCATTTGCTTCAATGACGAAATGGCTTTTGGCGCATTACAGGCTGCTGCAACCATGAATATTGATGTTCCCGGCGAATTGGCAATTATCGGCTATGACGACATTCCCATGGCGAACTGGCCGGTATTTAATCTGACGACGATTCATAATGCCATCAAGCAGCCGGTGAACATAATTGTCGAGCGTATCGAAAAACGGCTTGAGCACGGAGACATGGCATATGAAAATCATGTCATCGAGCCGGAACTTATCGTGCGAGGCACCACGCGCTAGCTGGTTTCCTCAGCAGTATGATCACGATTGCATGTTCCATGTGAGCTTTTGCTACCGATTGGTGGATTGGCATATTACTGGAAAAGCGAAGAAATTTCGATTTTCTTGAATAAGGACTTCCCTTATTCGCGATAATTTGTTCTCATGGAATTCCCAAGAATGAACACGTGTACAGTTTTATGTCCGAACCCGGCTTGTCACGTCTGGATGTTGCACTGGATGCCGCTCGCGCAGCAGGCAGTCTTGCGCTCGAACTATATGGCAACCTGGATGGGCTGAGTGGAGAACACAAGGGCCCACAGGACCGGGTGAGTGAAGCAGACCGGAATGC
>JBPCWJ010000172.1:0-11669 GCA_051009635.1 Rhizobiaceae bacterium | reverse complement strand
GACATCAATCTCACGCAAAAGCCTCAGGGCGTCCTCATCCGAATACCGTTTCCGAGCCATCCTTCAAACCTCCTGTGTCACTCAAACAGTGGCACAGTTTTAAGGGGCCAAGACACCGTGCCTAGCGGCGAAGTTACAAATCGTGTTTGATCACTTCCCAAGTATGTTTTTATAAACCTTGCCGTCTTTCATGATCATGCGGACTGTGGGAATGCCGCGCGGACGCGCAGGTGCGTCGAGATATTTTTCATTGGCGCCCAGCACGGTCATGTCTTCGAGCGGATTGCCATCGACGATGAGAATGTCGGCATAAGCGCCTTCTTCGATGATCCCGAGCTTGTTCGGATAGGGATTATTCTTTCCGGTCATTTGTGCAAGTTCACCCGGAATCGAGGTCATTGAACGTAGTGCCTGCAGATTGCCAAAAGCGCGGGCAAAGGCAAATTTCTCGAAGTCACGCCCACGGCGCGCATCCTCTCCGGCCAGAAAGACGATGTCGACAGCGACAACGATCTTCGGTTGCACCTTCTTAATAATTTCAATGAAGTCTTTCGAGTCCTTCTGAAACTCCTTGCCCTTAATGAACTGCGGGCTGCCGGGAACGCTATAGGCAGGGTGTTGGAATGCCTCAGGCGACATTCCACCGATGAATGGCGCGATAAAGACACCCTTTTCCTTCATTAACCTAGCGGTTTCTTCTGAGATAAACTGACCATGTTCGATGCTTTTCACACCAAGTTCGATCGCCCGGCGAATATGTTGATCCTGATAGATATGCACAGCCACATATGTATCACGCGTGGCAGCCTCCTCGACTGCGGCCTTCACCTCTGCATCAGTGAACTGCGGCGCGAAGAGCGGTCCCTTCTCTGATGATATACCGCCACCCATCATGATTTTGATCTGGCTGGCGCCCTCAGCGAAGTTCCGGCGTACAGCCCTGCGCACCTCAGCAGGTCCATCGGCGAGTTGCGCAACCCCAAGCCGGTAATAGTTCGATTGTTGAGGAAACTGGTTTTGCGATCCCAGCACGAGATCGCCATGCCCGGAGGTCTGGCTTACATAGGACGCTGATGGATATATCCGCGGACCTATAAGCATCCCTGCATCGATTGTTTTCTTGAGGCCACTTGCCAGACCGCCCATGTCGCGAACAGTGGTAAAACCGTCCTCCAACCACTCTCGCGCCGATGCTGCTGCGCGTGCACCAATTTCATCCCAGCGCATGCCTTCCATCGCTGTGACACCGCCAAGTGCTGTCATGTTCAAATGGGAATGACTATCAATAAGCCCGGGCATCAATGTGCGTCCGCCGCCATCAATGACCTCAGCATCGGGTGCATCAATTTTCTCAGTTGAGACGGATTTGATTAAGTTGCCTTCTACAAGCACATTGGCATTCTCGATGCGCTGCTCGCTTGCACCATCAAAGACATGGACGTTCGTGAACAAGATCTGTTTTTCTTTTTCCTGCGCAGCTACACCTGAAACTGTGAGTGCAAGCCCAATCAAGATTAACAATGCCTTCATGTCTCAACTCCCGGTCTGCTTCATCGATGGATATCGTCGTTGCAGGATAGCGTGGGTTGCTTCAACTTTCTTGACATTCTGTTTGGCTATGAGAAAAAGTCTGGACAGAATGTTAATTTGAAGCCGAATTACAATGACTCTCAAGCACTCCACCTTTCCCGTTATTGCCGCATCTATGGCTCGGCCTTTTGTTCGAGCCGTGGCGAGATATGGGAAAAATCCGGATTCAGTTCTAGACAAGTTCGATCTGGAGTTTGACACGCTGACAGATGATACGATCATCCCGGCGCAAACCTGGTACGACATTGTTGAGGCCGCGGCGGACGAGGTTTGCGATCCGCATTTCGGATTTTGGGTAGGAAGTGAAACTCCGTTTAAAGAGCTGCCAAATGTCGACGTTGTTCAACTGGCCGCCGCCACCTTCGGTGAAGTGCTCACCACACTTATTATCGATGCGG
Source organism: Rhizobiaceae bacterium (assembly GCA_051009635.1). Taxonomy (GTDB): domain Bacteria; phylum Pseudomonadota; class Alphaproteobacteria; order Rhizobiales; family Rhizobiaceae; genus BOKV01. Next base: position 9,681 of record JBPCWJ010000172.1, on the reverse strand, counting down.
AACGCATATTGACGCTTGCCACATACGAGCTGAAGATCCGAGCGAAAACCGCGCGACTGGAATCATCGAGAACATTCAAGCCTGATCGGCCACCCGCACATATCGACGGCCTTGGATTTCAACGTTTTGCGATTTCAGACTTGCAACGGTGGTCTGAAAGGTTTTGTTCTCTTTTGCCGTCTTCAGCAGGGCAACGCCATTGCCATGCAAGACAACCTTGATTTCCATATTCTCAGCACCCACCGCATTAATATGATTTTGAATGTTGCGCATGGCGCCGCGGTACTTCTTATCGTCCGGGCCGCCATTGTAATAAATATGATAAACAACCTTCCGTTTGCCGTAGCGTTCACCTGCGAAGATATCCCCTGCCTGGAAGAGGGTCATACTCATCGCAGCTACCAAGCCGATCGCAAAAGTTTTGAAGAGTCTCATTCTTTCCTCTCATATTCAGTGTTACGAATGTATCACAAGGTTATAGGCGTTCAAATGCGCCAGCTTGCTGGTTTGACAGATTGTGACTTCTAATTGACTTTGCCGATATCCGGGAACGCCCAAGTCTCCATCACTCCGAATATGCAGATTTCAACAAAACCCGGGCCAGCAGCCGGGCGACTGGGGCGTAGTTATCGGTCAGCGTCACAATGTTTTGCTCTCCGGCAATTTTCGTCAGTCTTTCAATGGGTGCGCGGCGCCATTCCCGCTGAAGTCCGTATTGTGAGGAAAATTTTCGCACAGGTGTTGGTGTGTCTGTCGCGATCACAATCCAGGTGACCCGCGCGTCGTCAACAGGAATGGACTCTGTGTCCAGCCAGGCCTCAACGACCGGAAACCGTTTCTTCAAGGTTTTGATCAGCGAGAGAAGAAATAGTGGTCTGCGAAAGCCATCCACGACATTGATTGCGTAAAGACCGCCAGAACGCAAACGTGACCTGACGAGATTATGAAATTCATCGGAAACCAGGTGGGGAGGGATGGAGATGTCGTGAAATGCATCGCCAAAAATCACATCAAACTTTGTTTCCGGATTCAGGGATTCCAGGGCCTGTCTGGCGTCACCATGAATGATTTTCATGTTGTCACCCTGGCTAAGCCAAAGATGGTTTTTGGAGACTTCGGTGACTTCTGGATCGAGCTCGGCAACGATCAACGCGCCTTCCGGATAGGTTTTCTGCCAAGCTCTGGGTAGAGTGTAAGCGCCACCGCCGACAAAGAATGCTCTCAGATTTGGCTCCGGAAATCGTGCACGGACGATTTCGTCGACTCCTTGCACATAGGGGCTGAGCAGAAGCGCCGCATCCTCAGCATCATTTAATCCATGCGCGAGATGATCCAGTGCCAGTACTTTGCTGTCCCTGTCATGAAAAACGAGACGATCCACACGGATGCAGAAGTATGAGCTTTCCTTCATGCATGCCGTCTTCAACCCCAATTTTCCGGGATAAAAAGATGCAAATACAAAGATTGATACTAAGATCACTGCAAACACGAGGCGGTTGCGTCCGGCCAGGAACGGTATCGCCATAACACCGTAAATCAAGGCAATCAAAGACACCGCACCCGCTGTGCCCACCCAGGATATGAGCACCAGACCTGCCACAAGTGTGCCGATGATTGCGCCAACGGACCCGAGCGCGAACATCGTTCCCAAAACCCTGCCATGGTACTCATTGCTGACCATTCCGAGCGCGAGTTTTGTCAGGATCGGTGAAATGACGCCGGCAAGAGCTGACGGCAACAAGAATGCGCCAAGCGACAGCAACATCACATGTCCGACGGGATCTAAGGTAGAAGCCAGCGGGCCAATCAATCTCAAAGCTGAAAGACTCAGGATCGTCGTTATAGAGGCAGCCGCGAGGATCGACGCTATCCACACGCGATGCCTCGTCCCTTTGTCAGAAATCAAACCGCCTATCCAATGGCCCACCGAAAGGCCCGCGAGGACCACTGCGATGATTACCGTCCAGGAGTAGAGCGACATGCCAACATAAGGCGCCAGAGCACGCCCGGCCACGATCTCCAACGCCATGGAACTGGCAGCAACCATCGCAATTGTGAAGAAGTAGAGACTCACAGTTTTTTTTGGAAAACGGGGCGTGGACAAAACGGCACCTGCTAAAATCTCCCAACGACTTTACCCGGCCGCAAACATGAACTCGTTCCTAGTGTGCTCAAGTCGTAACAAATCTTATCGATCGGTATCGGGTTGTCTATGTCCCAAGCTTACCAAGTGCGTTAGAGTGGATGCAACACAGAGCTTTTATCTTATTTCACACTTGAAGTTTGGTTGCCTTGCAAATGGAATTTTTGGGATTCATATTCGAATAATGTAATGTGAAATTGGCGCTCCTATTTGTGTTTTCGAAAAGCCGATGGCAAAAATTGACTACACAAAATATAGGCCATATTGTTCTGACTGGGGTTATGACGATGAGGTGTCTCTGCTTAACAGTTTTCTGGTTGCTTGTTGTCTCGCCTTTAACTTTAGCTGATGACAATGATGCACAAGTCCAGGAAATTCTTGCAAAGGCCGACCCCGCCTATGGTGAGTATCTGTCTGGTCAATGTGTGACCTGTCATCATGCGACCGGAGACTATAAAGGTATCCCGGCCATAGTCGGGCTTCAGGCAAATTATCTTGTTAAGTCGATGCTGGACTACAAGAATGCTGTTCAGGGGCGAACCAACCCGGCAATGGTAAACATTGCCAAAAATCTCTCGGACGAAGAGTTGGGTTCATTGGCGCAGTATCTTTCAGAACAACAATCAAAGTGAGAAGATGGGAGGAGTTTCAGAAATGGCAAAAATTTCGCGGCGGCGCTTCGGCGCGTTGATGGGAGCGACGGCTGCTGGGGCAGCTGCAAGTAGCTTGGCTGCGCCTGCTGTGCTCGCAAGCGCTAAATCACGTCTAGTCGTGATCGGCGGAGGGCCGGGTGGTGCAACCACAGCCCGGTATGTGGCGAAAGCCGGAAAAGATGTTTCCGTGACCATTATTGAGCCCAAGCAACATTTCACGACCTGCTTCTTCTCGAATCTCTACTTGGGCGGTTTTCGCGCCCTGGAATCCATTACGCATGGATATGGAACTTTGGCGGCCCAATACGGGATCAACATGATGCATGACGTCGCTACTGAGGTTGACCGGGCCGGCAAAAAGGTGAAGCTCGGCCGCGGCGGTGAGGTCGGTTATGACAGGCTTGTCGTTTCTCCAGGGATCGACATGCGGTACGACGCCATTGAAGGTTATAGCGCAGAAGCCTCCACGGTTATGCCGCATGCATGGCAGGCAGGCACGCAGACTGCGGTCCTTAAGCGGCAACTGGAAGCCATGGAAGATGGTGGAACATTCGTTATGTGTGCACCGCCAAATCCCTTCCGGTGTCCGCCCGGACCTTATGAAAGGGTGTGTATGGTTGCGCACTACCTGAAGACCAATAAACCCAAATCGAAAATCATCGTACTTGATGCCAAGAACAAGTTTTCCAAACAGGCATTGTTCCAGGAGGCTTGGGCACAACACTATGACGGCATGATTGAATGGCTGCCACAGGAGGTCACGGGCGGTGTCAAGGCAGTCAAAGCTGACTCGATGGAGATTGTCATGGATGATGAAACCGTCAAGGCTTCGGTGGCCAATGTCATTCCGGCACAGAAAGCTGGTGCCATAGCTCATCAGGCTGGCCTTGTGGCGGACTCCGGCTGGTGTCCAATTGATCCGCATTCCATGCAGTCTCGAAAAGACGAAAACATCTACGTGGTTGGCGATGCCTCTGTTGCGTCTGCGATGCCGAAATCGGGATTTTCCGCCAACAGCCAGGCGAAGGTTGCCGCCAATGCAATACTTGCGGATTTGACGGGGGCAAAGAAATTCCCTGCCAAGTATCGAAACACATGCTGGAGCTTAGTTGCGACTGATGATGGCGTTAAGGTCGGCGCTGACTACAAGGGTGGCGAAGAGAAAATCGATGTTACCAGCAAGTTTATATCCAAGACGGAAGAACCTGCTGATCTGAGAGCGCAGACCGCGGAAGAAGCCAACGGTTGGTACGCTGGCATTACCAAGGATATCTTTGGTTAGATCTCATCTAGGACCAATGTGTTTACCGGAATATCCGTAACAATAGGCGGCGCCTTCACCGGCGTCGCCTCTGTAATTGAGATCTATTAAAAGAGGGATAGCCGTTGTTTGGCGTAACCTGTTCCAGAAGGAAATTCCTGTCTTACTCTTTTGCCAGCACAGCTATCGGCTTGACCGTTCCGTCGGCAAGTTCGTTCGCTGCTGTTGATTTCAGGAATACGCAGGCTCCAGGGTTTTTCAGATTTGCGCTAGGTAAATTCGAAGTGACTGTTTTAACAGATGGCCTGAACTCCAAACCTCTGAGATTTTCCGCATCAAACATCCCGGAAGAGCGACTAAAGGCCTATCTGAAAAAGCACCATTTGCCGACAGATGCCCGGCAAACACATTTGAATGTGTGTTTGATAAACACAGGCGAAAACCTCGTTTTGATCGATACCGGGTCAGGCGACAACTTTCGCGAAACTGCAGGTCTGTTGACAGCGAGCTTGGAAAGCGCGGGATATGCTGCCGAAGACGTCGATACCATCGTCATCACACACGGGCATCTAGACCACATCTGGGGAATCTTTGACGATTTTGTGGAGGGACCCAGATTTCCCAATGCGAAGTGTTTCATAAACGAGGCCGAAAGGGATTATTGGACGGCAGCCGATTTAGAAACGCGGATGCCTGAAGGGTTCAAATTCTTTGCCACTGGGGCGCATCGAAATTTGAAACCGGTCGCGGAGCTAACCTCCAGGATAAAACCCGGCGCAGAGATTGTTCCCGGAATTTCAGCAATTTCAGCGCCTGGTCACACATTGGGTCATATGTACGTTGTTGCCGAATCCAACAAGGAAAGTTTGCTGGTGGTTGGCGATGCTATCACCCACCCGCTCATATCATTGGAGAATCCAGACTGGCAACCGCAAATGGATATGGAAAAAGTTGTTGCGGTGAAAACGCGGAAACGGTTGCTCGATATGGCGGCCCAAGACCGTATGCTTGTCGCCGCCTATCACATACCTTTTCCAGGTGTTGGACATATAGCGCGGCTGGGTAACTCGTACCGCTGGGTTCCCTTAACCTGGCAATGGGAGCTCTGAGCATAGCTTTATTCGAGAGTAGGATTGTGACAATGGCAACAAAAATTCTGAACAATGTTGGCGGGTCGGTTGTATCATTGCTTTTGGTCATTTTTACCCAGATCTCTCTGCAGGCGAGCGCTGAGGAAGCTGTTATGACCGCCTCCGGCCGGACCGTGGATGATGTCCGCGCAAGCATCAGGAACATTGGCACCGAAGAACTTCAGTCGATCTTGAGAGAGAATCCAAACACGGTGCTGATCGATGTGCGCACCCAACAGGAGGTGAACCTGACAGGCGGAACAATCCGGGCAAAGCGAATTCACGTTATCCCAAGAGGCTGGCTTGAGTTTCGTATTGGCGAGGCCGTTCCTGACCGCCAGACGCCAATCGTGGTTTATTGCGGAACGGACAGAAGGAGCCCCCTGGCCGCCGACGCACTTTCGCGATTGGGTTACAGCAATGTCAAAAACTATGTCGATGGTTTTCCTGCCTGGAAAGAAGCTGGCCTGCCCATTGAAGTGCCAGACAAAGCGCCCGAATCATTTCTCTACAGCGAACCGCAAAAGGTCATTGAAGGTGTGTGGAGTGCTATCGGGGCAACCGCACCATCAACTTATGAAAATTCGGGACACAATAACAATCTGTCATTTGTTATCACTCCAGATGGGGTTTTGGTGGTCAACGCCGGCGGCAATTATCTTTTGGCAAGTGCCCTGCATGAAGAAATCAAAAAGATTACTGATCAACCGGTGAAATATGTCGTTCTTGAAAATGGACAAGGACACGCAGCTCTAGGGTCTAGCTACTGGCAACAACAAGGCGCCAAAGTCATTGCTCACATCGATGCGGCGCATGAGATTGAAGAAAATGCAGCTTCCTTACTGGAACAGGCGACTCTGCGAAACCGGGAAAAGGCTTTCAAGACCGAAGTGGTTTTGCCCGATGAAACCTTCGAAGGAGAGCGAATAGTCATCAAAATGGGGGGTGAGCGCATTGAATTGCTGAACCTGGGGCCGGCCCACAGTCCCGGCGACATCATGGTGTGGTTGCCGCAAAAAGACCTGATGATAACCGGGGACATGGCCTTTCATGAAAGACTTCTTCCGGTGTTTGAACATACCGATATGGCCGGATGGATAGAAACATGGGACAAATTCGCTGCGATGAAGCCCAAATATATTATTCCAGGTCACGGCGGGCCGACCAATCTGGCAAAGGTTACCAAGTACACGAGAGATTATTTGACCTATATGCGGGAGAAGGTGGGCGAGTTATTGGACAAGGGTGGGGATCTGCACGACGCCTACAAGATCGATCAATCAGCATATGAGCATCTGGATACTTTTGAATTTTTGGCAAGGCAGAACGCTGGGCGTATTTTTCGCTCAATGGAGTTTGAATGATACCGGGTTCATTGTATTGCTGTCTGTCCATCTCGCAGTTGCGAACGATTTGCATATATGCGGTGCAAAAGGATATACTAAAATCATTGATCGGCTTGCGGCCCCTGGAAATGGCGGCGGGTCGAAAAAATGGGGAATTTTTGTGACGTTCGAACCTACACCGGAAGAGATGTTTGAAGGCGTCCACGAAGCAGCCTTGTTTTTAAAAGCTCTCTCAAACGACAGCCGTATGCTGATCTTGTGTAAGCTTGCTGAAACAGATGAAATGTCAGTTGGAGAACTCGAAACTGAATTGAAGTTTCGCCAATCCAAATTGTCACAGCACTTGGGTTTACTCAGGGCAGAGCGTCTTGTGACCACCAGAAGGGATGGCAAGCTGGTTTATTACCGGCTGGTCAGCGATGAAGTCAGGCAGACCCTTGAATTGATGCGTTCTCTGTTTTGCTCAGAAGAAGCTGTTCTACGCAGGCGTGGTGAAAAATCACGTTTTGAAGCGGCTTGACATCACCACACTTCCGGCTTCTTTCCTTCTGCTTCCATTTTCTTGAATTTGTCCTGTAGAAACCGTTGAAAATTCTGGTCGCGGTAGGCTTCGGCCTTCACATATTCAAACATTGAGATGAAATGGAACGGCTTGAAGTACCCGGGCATCCGCATAACTTCAGTCTCTTCTGCGGTTTTCCCGACCTCCGGTCCGGCAAAAACAATGGTTGGCGTAAATGATACCCGCCACTTTCTGGCAAGATCCCTTTCTTCAAGCTCTTCACCGTCGAAATCTGTGACTTTTTTCGATCCCCACATGTTGAGCTGCAGGACCTGGAAATTTTGTTTTACAAAATCCCTGATTTCCGGTTTGGCAAAGTTCACCCGGTGCATCTCTCTGCAATAAGGGCACCCCTTTTGTTCCCAGAGAATGGCAAATCTTTTGCCATCGGCCACCGCTTCTTCCAAATCTTCCGACAGAACCAAAAAGGATTCATGATTGAACCATGGTTGGGTGTAAATTCCATCGTCATCTACAGCGGGTTCATCGTTTGCATAAGAGGTGCTTGCGCCGACGGTTGAAAGGATTGCGGGCAATAGCATGGATTTAGCAAATGTCCTGCGATTTAACATTTGGATGACCTCCATCTTCCAGGTGGCAACAAATAACAAATTAGCGTATATGAATATGTCAAATGAGTACAGTGCCGGTCAGAACCTGTTTCTCAAAATTGCGTGACACGGTCGGGTAAACTTAAAGGATCATTCCGCGGATTATCTCTGGTAAGCAATTAATGCGTTCAATCCTTCTCACATTAGCCGCTTTGCTTTTTTTGTGCGGAAGTCAGCTGAGAGCTGACGGCTTGCTGGAATTTAACGAGCAGGTGGAGCTTGCAAATCGGCCATACATATCGTCGTTGTTTTACCTTCGCACAGGCAATGCAGGGCTTGCCTCTCTTGAACTGTCCCGCGCCATTGCAAACTGGGAAAAGGTCGTAACCGGATACAAAACCAATCCGCCTGAACAGTTTCAAAACGATGCGGCATGGGGTGATACAATTGACCAGGTTCTCTCCGTTTTAAATGAGGGAGCGAACTTGACGACTGACGGCGATGCAAAGGCTGCCCGTAAAATATTGCTCCCCATCCGAAAAACACTCCACGAGTTACGTAAACGCAATGGAGCGACGGTCCTCGCCGACTGTATTTTCGATCTCAATGACCATATGAGTGTGCTCTACCACTATCGGCACAATGCCCCGGATTTCAGCGATCCCACGGTAAGAAATACAGTGAAAACCGTGTCTGAAAACTATCGAAATACATTGAATCGATGCCGGGAGCAGGCCGATCCAGCATTGCAAAACGATGCGGACTTTCGATCAATTTTTGATAGTACGACCAGATCTGCAAACAATCTGTTCAAGCTAATTGAGGACAAAAACACTCCGGCGTTTATCAATGTGCTGCGTGAAATCATGTCGTTCGACGTGATGATCGCGCTTCGTTGGGGCTAAACGCCCAAGGCTCAGCCGACTCGCCCAAGTGATGGGAACGTCTCAAGCATCCAAAAGCCGATCTCATTCAACGAGCCCGTTAAAAATAGAATGCCGGTCACTACGAGCAGCGCTCCGATCAACTTTTCGATTGTCCCGAGGTGCCTGCGGAACTTTTGCATGAATTTCAAAAATGGTTTTCCGGCCAGCGCAGCTATAAGGAATGGGATACCCAGACCCAAAGCATAGGTTGCCAGAAGCGATACACCAGTCCAGGTCGAGGATTCTTGTGCGGCATAAAACAGCACGGCAGCCAAAACTGGTCCGACACATGGCGTCCAGCCGAACGCAAAGGCGAGACCCACAATATAAGCTCCAAACAGACCCATTGGCTTCGATGGGCTTTCAAATCTGGCTTCTCTGCTGAAAAGACCGATTTTGAATAGGCCGAGAAAGTTGAGCCCCAGCAGTATGATGATGACGCCCGCAATCTTGCTCAAAAGTGAAATATGTGTGCTGATCAACTGCCCGAGAAAAGAGGCCGTTGCGCCGAGCAGAATGAAAACTGTCGAAAAACCCAAAACAAACGCGAGCGCAGATAGGAAAATGCGTTTGCCGACGGTCGGGTCAAGATCGTCCCCTTCGGTAAGTTGTTCAAGGCTTGTCCCGGCAATAAAACACAGATAAGGCGGGACCAAGGGCAGAACGCAGGGAGAAAGAAAGCTCAATACACCGGCAGTAAGCGCTGCTATGTAGGAGACTTCCATAGAACTCTCGCCTTAAGCTCCCACAATCTTCACAGATTGATTGGGCTGCTGATCAATAACTTTTTGTCGTTTGATGTAGCTTGCGACAACATCCCAAATTGGCGGCCCTTCTGTTCCTTCATTAACTGATGCCCAGCCCGCAACTGTATAGGTGCGGCCGGGCTCGATCGGTTCTCCCTTCTTCAAGAGAGTCATATCCGAGATGCGGTTGCCGATCGTCTTGGTAATGTCGATTGTGTAGCCAAGACCGCCGACGCGCACCATATCCCCGCCTTGTTGGTAATAAGGATCAAGATTAAACAAGTTATCTGCCACATCTTCCAGGACGGTCTTGATAAATTCCCCGGTCATTTCAATCCTGTAGCAATTTGGATAGGTGATTGC
>JBPCWJ010000171.1:0-3650 GCA_051009635.1 Rhizobiaceae bacterium | reverse complement strand
AACTGCAGCCGCCAGCGATTTGACCCGCGAGCAGGGGTTCTACGATAAAAATCCAGGGACCGATATCGCGGTAATTCAGATGACGGCCAAGGATCCAACCGGCAATTCAAAAGGCCTGCGCCTAGGTTCGTTCGACCAGATACGCGGCATAATTGACGAAGAGCTTGAAGCCGTTTGGTCCGGTGACAAGACTGCCCAGGAAGCGATGGATAGCGCGGCTGACCGTGGAAACAAGCTGCTTCGCCGTTTCGAGCAGGCAAATAAGTAATTCTGGCTAATATCGAAACATGGGAGGTGGCGACTAATCGCGCCACTTCCCGGTTTTCATTGTGCTGAGGTGAACGGGATATGGAGAAGCGCGTAACATTTCGCGGTTGGCTTTTGCCACTCGCATTGGTGTTTCCCCAAATTCTGATATCTGGTGTCTTCTTCTTCTACCCGGCCGCCCAGGCGGTTTGGCAATCGCTCTTTATCCCTGACCCATTTGGCCTTTCTTCCCAATTTGTCGGATTGGGAAACTTCACATTTCTGTTTGAGGACAAGTTTTACCGGGCATCCTTTCTGACAACCGCGATATTTTCGACGCTGGTTACTCTAACGTCGATGATACCCGCCTTGTTCCTGGCAGTTCTCGCAGACCGGTTGATCAAGGGTGCGGCAACCTACAGAACGTTGTTGATCTGGCCATATGCAGTTGCTCCCGCTGTAGCGGGTGTGTTGTGGCTATTCATGTTCAATACCCGTGTTGGTGTCGTATCGTGGTATCTGGGGCAACTTGGCTATGACTGGAACCATGTCCTCAACGCGCCCGAAGCGATGGGGCTTGTAGTTGTTGCCTCGTCCTGGGGGCGTATCAGCTACAACTTCCTCTTCTTCTTTGCTGCCCTTCAGGCTGTGCCGCGCTCGGTAATTGAAGCGGCCGCAATAGATGGCGCACATTTCTGGCGGCGGTTCTTTACAATCGTCCTGCCGCTTCTTTCACCGACCACATTTTTTCTTTTGGTTGTGAACATCGTTTATGCCTTCTTTGAAACCTTCGGCGTCATCCACACGATTACATCCGGCGGGCCGCAGCAGGCCACAACGATCCTCGTCTACAAGGTATATTCTGATGGTTTTGTTGGTCAGGATCTGGGTTCTTCCGCTGCCCAGTCAGTCGTTCTGCTAATTGTTGTCGGCCTCCTGACAGTGCTCCAGTTCAAATATATTGAAAAGAGGGTGCACTATTGAGCACGCAGGTAACAACTACAGCCGGAGCTGAGATCGAGCCGCCTCCTGGCATGGTCGAAAAGCGCGGTAGCGGCCTTTGGCTGACCCATGTTCTAATGATTATTGGTGTGCTGATTATCTTCTTCCCGATCTGGCTGGCATTCGTGGCATCCACCATTACCCAGCCTGAAATCGTAAGGCCTCCCATGCCTCTCCTGCCAGGTGGAGAATTTTACGAAAACTACAAGCGAGCCCTGTTTTCGGGTGTGAATGTTCCTGTCGCGACCATGCTGCTCAACTCCTTGGTCATGGCGATGGGAATAGCAATCGGGAAAATAGCCATCTCGCTACTGTCAGCCTTTGCAATCGTTTATTTCAGATTTCCGGGCAGGACGACATTCTTTTGGCTGATATTCATAACCCTCATGCTTCCTGTGGAAGTTCGTATCGTACCGACCTATGAGGTGGTAGCCGGCTTCGGCATGCTCAATAGCTATTCGGGTTTGATATTTCCGTTGATTGCGTCCGCGACAGCGACCTTTCTGTTTCGCCAATTCTTCATGACCATTCCCGATGAATTGGCCGAAGCGGCGCGGGTGGATGGCGCGCGTCCAATGCGCTTCTTCATCGACATCATTTTGCCGATGAGCAGGACAAATATCGCTGCCCTCTTTGTGATCCTGTTCATATATGGATGGAATCAATATCTTTGGCCGCTGCTGATAACGACTGATCCGGAGATGAACACCATCGTGATGGGGATCAAGCAGATGTTCCCCTCAGGTGATGATACTGCTGATTGGCCGGTCATCATGGCAACTTCCATTCTGGCCATGATTCCTCCCGTAATTGTGGTGATTTCCATGCAAAGACTGTTCATCCGCGGTCTCGTCGATAGCGAGAAATAAAATGGCGACTGTAGAACTGAAAAACGTCAAGAAGCGCTTCGGCAAGCTTGAAGTCATCCACGGCGTCAGTGTGGATATCAGTGACGGCGAATTCATCGTTATTGTTGGTCCATCGGGATGTGGAAAATCGACCTTGTTGCGAATGGTGGCAGGTCTGGAGACAGTCAGTGAGGGCGAAATAACCATCAGCGGCCAGAGGGTGAATGAGAATGAGCCCATGGATCGCGACATCGCCATAGTGTTTCAGAACTATGCACTTTATCCGCATATGTCGGTGCGCCAGAACATGGCCTATAGCCTGAAGATCGCGAAAGCTTCCAAACCGGAAATAGAAAGAAAAGTCGCTGAAGCAGCCAAACTTCTCCAGCTCGAACCTTTTCTCGATCGCAAACCAAAGCAGCTTTCAGGTGGTCAACGGCAGCGCGTCGCCATGGGCCGGGCGATTGTCCGTGAACCGGCCGTATTTCTGTTCGACGAGCCATTGTCCAACCTGGATGCAAAATTGCGCGTGCAAATGCGCCTGGAGATCAAGGAATTGCAAGGAAAGCTTGGGGTCACCGCGCTCTACGTTACTCACGATCAGGTCGAGGCCATGACCATGGCGGACCGCATGATCGTCATGAATGACGGTGTTGCTGAGCAGATTGGTACACCGCTTGATGTTTATGAACGCCCCCAAACCCTGTTTGCCGCGCAGTTTATCGGCAGTCCCGCCATGAATGTCATGAAAGGATCAATCGAACGTAGCCAGGCAAAACTCGATAATGGAAGCAGGTTGAAGTGTAAAAGCAAGCATAGCGGCGAGGCGATGATCGGCATACGGCCGGAGCACGTGGTTCTTGATCCCAAGGGCCCGCTTGAGCTCCATGTCAGCTTTGCTGAACCTTTGGGAGCAAATACACTGCTTCATGGCCGCTTGAAAGGATCCGATGACGCATTTACCGCCAGCCTGCCCGGTGTTCACGCGCCGACAGAATTTTCAAACACGCTTCGTCTTTCGGTTCTTCCGGAGAACATTCATGTTTTCGACGCTTCAGCTGGCAGCAGGATTGATTAAAATCAGTTGTTCAAATCCGGCATCTTTGGCATGAACAGCAGCTTGATATAGGAACGCAGCAGCAAAATCTGCTCGGGTAAAATAGATGGCGTCTTCATGGCCTTCGACATGATGATGCCGCCTTCAACCGTACTCGAAACCATGTCCGCTAACGCATCGAGTTCGACCGAATCCTGTAAAGGATAGATCGCAGCGATTTTTTTAAACTGATCCCTGAATCTCTGCCGCCATGCCAGAAGCGCAGATTGATTGAGCTCCTGAATGCGTTGATCAAACAATTGCTCCTGATAGCAGCTGGTGGCGATCAGGCAGCCCGGATGCCCTTCGGGTAGATCAGCCATGAGTTCGGCAAACAATTTCAACCCGACCAAAAACTGTTGAAGTGGGTCGTCATGTAATTCCCGCGCTCGGTCAAATAGCGCTTCGAACATTTCCAGTTCTCGCTCGATATATCGCTCTATGAGGGCTAGCGCGAG
>JBPCWJ010000170.1:0-4290 GCA_051009635.1 Rhizobiaceae bacterium | reverse complement strand
GATAGGAATATAGCAGCACCATGCAGTTTCTGGTTTTCTTGCGTGATAATGCCCGCTGGATCGCTGGCGGGTTTTTGCTGACGCTTTTCTCGAGCTTCGGCCAGACTTTCTTCATCGCGCTTTCAGCGGGAGAAATCAGGCAAGAGTTCAATCTCTCCCATGGCCAGTTTGGCGGCGTTTACATGATCGCCACGCTCGCAAGCGCACTGACATTTCCCTGGATTGGGCAATTGGTTGATCGCTACACAGTCAGGAAAATGTCGACATTTACAATTCTCGCATTGGTTTGCGCTTGCCTGGCGATGATGGTTTCAACCCATGTGGCCGCGCTGGTATTGGTCATTTATGCGCTTCGCCTATTTGGGCAGGGAATGATGACACACATCGCCCTGACCGCCATGGGAAAATGGTATGCGGGTAATAGAGGGCAGGCGGTATCGGTAACCTCCATCGGAGTAAACTTTGGCGAGGCGATATTTCCAATCTTGTTTGTTGCGATTGCCGGTCTGTATGGCTGGCGGAATGCGTGGTTGGCCTCTGCAATATTGTTGCTGTTTGCTTTGCCGGTAATTGCCACATTGTTTAGCCGCGATCGTACGCCGCGTAGCACTGACCCGCCAGCGAAGGTTACGGGTGTTCGAGATTGGACACGTCGCGAAGTCCTGCGTGATCCGCTATTTTATGCCTTGCAGATCGGTGTGCTGGCTCCAGCATTCATAGGGACGACAATCTTCTTCCATCAGGTTCATCTTGCAGAACTGCGCGGTTGGTCGATGGAGACATTTGCCGCTTCTTACGTAGTCCTCTCTGTCTCTGTGATCAGTTTTGCACTGATAGCCGGGCAATTGATCGACAGATATTCAGCATTGCAATTACTTCCGGCATATCTTTTGCCGTTGGCTGCGGCCTGCCTGATTCTTGGTCAGTGCGAGGCACAATGGAGCGCTTTTGCATTCATGGCGCTGTTGGGAGTTTCCTACGGGTTTTCCTCCAGCCTATTCGGATCCGTCTGGCCCGAGCTTTACGGTACCAAAAACCTGGGCTCGATAAGGTCAGTTATTATTGCAATGATGGTATTTGCCACTGCTGCCGGTCCCGGTATCACAGGATACTTTATCGACGCAGGCATCGAATATCCCTTGCAGATAACCCTTATGGGCCTTTATTGCCTTGCTGCAGCAGTCATGATGACGATTGCCACACGCGTGGCGATTGCCCGCACAGCCTCGGTAGGATCTTCCCTATGAATTCAAAAGTACGTTTTGCGCCATCGCCGACAGGCAATATTCATATTGGTAACGCCCGTACCGCGCTTATCAACTGGATTTATTCCCGGCAAAATGATGGCAAGTTCATTCTCCGCTTCGACGACACCGATACTGCGCGTTCAAAGCAGGAATATGCTGATGGTATTCTAAGAGACCTCAACTGGTTGGGCATCATCCCCGATGAGATTGAATACCAATCCAAACGAACCGAATCCTATCAGAAAACGACCGATGACCTGATCTCCCGCGGGCTGCTCTATGCCTGCTATGAAACTCCCGACGAACTGGAACGCAAGCGCAAGCGACAGGCCGCCCGGGGACTTCCTCCCGTCTATGATCGCACCGGCCTCAAACTGACGGCGGACGAAAAAAAGTCATTTGAGGATGAGGGCCGTCAGCCACATTGGCGCTTTGTTTTGCCCAATCATGATGGCGATCCCTTTGCTCCAAAAAGAACCGAAATCCATTGGGATGACCTGGTTCGAGGTCGGCAAACCGTCGATCTTGCTTCGATTTCCGACCCGGTTCTTGTTCGTGCCGACGGTAGCTGGCTCTATACCTTGCCAAGCGTCATTGATGATATCGAAATGGGTGTAACCCAAATCATCAGGGGTGATGACCACGTGACCAATACAGGCGTACAGCTAGCCTTGTTTGATGTGTTGGGCGCTGATGCACCAAAATTTGGCCACCACAATCTTCTCACGACGGCCAGCGGGGAGGGTCTTTCAAAACGTCTCGGTTCCCTGTCAATTCAAAGCCTCGCGGAAGCCGGTTACGAACCCATGGCAGTCGCTTCACTAGCCGTTCTGATAGGTGCTGCCGGATCAGTGGAAGCAATCCCCGCCATGTCGAACTTGGTCGACAGGTTCGACATCTCGGCCATCGGAAAATCCGCTGCCAAATTTGATGTCGGAGAACTCGACAATCTCAACAAAAAACTCGTCCGCGACCTTGAATGGGATGATGTTGCAGACCGTTTCGAAAATACTGACTTTGCGGGGCAGGGCGAGTCATTCTGGCCTGCCATCCGTGAAAACCTTGAAAAAACATCTGATGCTGTTGATTGGTGGAATCGTATTGAAAATGCCGAACCGGTTATTGATCCGGATGACCAGGACTACATCCAAATGGCAATAGAAAACCTTCCCGCCGAGCCTTGGAATGAAACTACCTGGAAAAGCTGGACCGATGTCTTGAAAGGCCCAAGCGAGCGAAAGGGAAAAGCCCTTTTCATGCCGTTACGCAAGGCGCTGACTGGAATGGAACACGGACCGGATATGTCCAGAATATTGCCGATTATTGGACGGGAAAGAACGATGGACCGACTATCCTGATAGTCTTGCCACCAGCAGTTTCCGTAATCAGATCATGCCTGGCTTTCGGATTGGCAATTTCTTGCAATCCGGCAAGTGTCAATCCGCCATCGATATTATCGCGTGTTGCAGGATCAACCCATGGGTCTTTCTTGAAGACCGGTGTACCAATTTTCGGGGTGTCGTCCTTTGGCGTCGTAACACTGCTGAATTCAGCAGATGAAATGTAGCCATCGCCATATATCTCGGCAAATGCGCCTGTTGAGCTCTTGCAGGTGCAGTCCGGATTGAAGCTTTTGCGATATTCGAAGGCTGACGCCAATTCGGTATAGGGCAAATCACTCCGATAGGAGATCATGTCCTCGCTGTCCTGATTTGGCATACGGTGATAGTAGAGTTCTACCTGGGTTCCAGGACACATGGATTCGCAGGTCAGTTCATCATCGCTGAACCTATCCGACATGGTCGAGAAACTAATCGGGAAATAATATCCATCACAGCTACGGACGCATAACGTTCTGAAGGTACCGTATCGGCTGGCAAAACCTGCTTCGGGATCATAGTCATTGCGCGAACGATATCCATCCTCGCCATAGGTACGAACCCCGAATATCTGTTCCAGCAAGGTTCTGCGCCTCGGCGCCTGATTGCGTACAGCAAATTGGCGGCTACCCCGGTTAAGCTGACAGCCATAACGCTGAATATCACGCAGAACTGCCTCTCGTCGGGCACTATTGCCACCGCCACCGGGAGCATTACTTGCGCGTTGACGCTCCAATTGCCTCAGATTGTCATACATCTGATCGAGACTGGCCCGGATACGCCCGCAAATTCCTATCCTGAACAGGCCGGACAATATGCAACCATTGCGCCGCAGAGCGCTTTCTGTCTTTGCAATTTGGGATCGCTGGTCACGGACAGCCTGGTCATATTCTCGGAACTTCCCGGAACCTGCAGAAAATCCGCCGCCCGAATCCAGTGCTGCCAGTTCATTGGTAAGTTGCAGGCAAACTGCCGATTGTGCTTGTGCTTCGCCGGTCCAGGCACCCGTTTGTACCGCCACACAAATAAAGGCGGCCAAAGACATCTTCTTGAATTTGGTGAACTGGTTGAAGCTTTTTTGCATTAAATGAACACCGAATCGAAAACTCAAGATACCTATAAATCTGCAACCACCAGGCTATTTAAGGCTTGAACAGATGAATCGGTATTAGACAATAATTGTGTCTGTACCGTGCCATGTCAGTTCAAATCCGGTCAGCAGAAATATCTAGCCTGCCTTCTGCATTGCCTCAACGGCGGCCAATGCACTCATATTGAAGACACCTCTGGAGGTTACCGAAGGTGTAAGGACATGTACAGGTTTTGATGTGCCCAGAAGAATTGGCCCGACATGCAAGGCATCGGTCATTTGTTTTACTACGTTCAACGTAATGTTTGCTGAATCCAGATCAGGGAACACCAACAGGTTTGCCTGCCCCTTTAGCCGTGAATTTGGCATGACCCTGTCGCGGATCAGCTGTGACAGCGCAGTATCACCATGCATTTCGCCATCGGCTTCAAGATCCGGATCCCGTTCGTGAAGGATTTCAGCAGCACGTCTCATCTTGTTCGCCCTGTCTGTTGATCGCGAACCAAAATCTGATGCAGAGAGCAATGCCGCTTTAGGGGTCAGGCCAAATCTGCGTATTGCCGTTGCTGCCAGC
>JBPCWJ010000169.1:0-5339 GCA_051009635.1 Rhizobiaceae bacterium | reverse complement strand
CATATGGACAATAAAATATCGCATATGAGCATTGTCCACCGTTTGCTGTGCCTTGGATTTCCACGCTTCCAGGGCTGTTTGGTAATTGGGGTAAATTCCTACAATGTCCAGCGATTCAAGATCACGGAAATTCACTACAGCCGGGTCTTCCAATTCACCGCCAAACACCAAATGTAATAGTTGCTGATCTTCTCCGGACTTTTTTTCTTCCGACATGATTTCCTCAATTCATAATGACAATTCACAGGCAGAATTCTGATCCTTCCTGATCAAATCCACCAAGTTTTTTTGTGTTAATGAAGGAAGTGGCCGGAATTCGCAAGGTCGAGAAGCGCGGCATGCTTACCGGGACCTGAAATTACCAAAGCCGGAGCGCGTATGCGCGGTGCATTATACGTGATGGCTGAGCCAGTATTGTCGGTTAATCTTCCACCAGCCTCGCTGAGGATGAGATCGGCAGCGGCAAGGTCCCATTCATGGGCACCTCCTCGTGCAAATGCACCATCCACTTCGCCTGTCGCAACTGAAGCAACCCGGTAGGCCAGCGAAGGTATATAGGGCGCAATCTCAAAACGACCTGGAAACTGTGAATTGATTGCCTCATTCACCTTCCGTGAAGCGGTCAGGCTCCGGATTTTGTCATCTGCTTTCGGCTGAAGTGATGATCCATTTAATTTGGCACCAGAGCCCGCTGCTGCCATGAAAGTTCTTTCAACGGCGGGACATTCAAGCACCGCACCTACCGGGATACCGTGTCGGACAATAGCAATTGAAATACACCAATGAATGTCGCCATTGATAAAACCGCGGGTGCCGTCAATTGGATCAACAACAAATACATTCTTGCGGGCAAGTCTGTCTTCATTGTCAGTAGTCTCTTCCGACAACCATCCATATTCCGGACGGGCGCCAAGCAATTCCTGTTTCAAGAATGCATCAACTTCAAAATCCGCTTCGCTGACCGGGGAATCGCCCTTTTTCGTCCAGACCTTGTTTGCAGCACGAAAATAACCCAGAGCGATTTCGCCAGCCTTTGCCGAAACTTCGGCCAGCAACTCCAGATCCGTCATCAGATCAGGATTTAATTTCGACAAATCACTTTCCGCCAATCGTCATCCCCTCGACAAGCAAGGTGGGTGAGTTGACCGATCCGCGAAATTCCAGATCATCAGCAGGTGTCATGTTGAGAAACATGTCTTTCAAATTTCCCGCAATGGTGATTTCTGCAACCGGGTAGGCAATTTCTCCGTTCTCGATCCAGAAACCAGAGGCTCCCTTTGAGTAATCACCGGTGACCATGTTAATTCCATGGCCGATGGTTTCGGTCAAATAGAGACCGGTGCCGATTGACTTGATCATTTCATCAGGAGACTGGCTTCCCGGTTCGATATGACAATTTGTTGTCGATGGCGAGATTCCAGCACCGCTGCGAGATGCCCGGAAATTGCTTTCCAGGCCAAGTTCCCGTGCAGAGGCCCAATCAAGAATCCACTCCTTGAGAATACCATTTTCAACCGGAACCAATTCCCTGCCCGACATTCCCTCCCCGTCAAACGGGCTGGAACCAAGTCCTCGCGGCTTCAAGGGGTTGTCGCGAACCGTGATATTGGCACTGGCAATCTGCTTGCCCATCTGGTCACGAAGAAAGCTGGTTTTACGGGCAATCGCAGCACCATTGATCGCACCCATCATGTTTCCCAGCAATCCGCCTGCGACACGCCGGTCAAAGACAATTGGAACCCGTCCACTTTCCGCCTGCTGCGGTCCGAGCCGGCGGACTGTCCTTTCACCGGCTATCCGGCCTATTTCGGCCAGATCCGGTAAATCGGTCTCATGGACGGCCGCCCTGTGTTCATAATCCCGCTCCATCGATGTTCCCGATCCGGCAACCATTGCAGCAGATGCCATAAATCTGGAAATGGAATAATTGCCTTCGAATCCGTCTGATGTTGCGAGCACAAAACCCGACATTGCCCAACCGGCGCCAGCGCCCATTGACTTTTCAATGCCATCAACTTCAAGGCCGGCAGCTTCACAGGCCAGCGCGCTGTCAATAAGACCCTGGGCATCCGGGATGGAGCTATCGGCAAGATCAAGATCGGGAATTTTGTCAGCAAGGAGTTCGGAGGGTGCCAGACCCTGATACTGGTCTTCGGGAGACACTTTCGCCATCGCAACAGCACGAGTTGCCAAGCCAACCGGATCGTCCATTGCATTTGCCGTTACATTGGCCACCTGGTTTCCGCAAAAGACTCTCAGGGTCAAAGCGTCCTTTTCCGAACGGTTTGTATCTTCAACCTGTCCTTCACGAACACCAACAGCAAGCGACTGTGAATGCGCCACTATGCAGTCACATGCATCAGCTCCGGCTCCAATTGCAGTCTCCACCAGGGTGGATGCATCATTTTGCAATTTTTCGAGGTTTATCATCTGGTTCATCGAATTTCCTGATAACTCTGTTGGCTGGAGCCGGATTGATTTATGTCCGCTCAATCGGACATAGTGGTGTCGGGCTGATTTGACAACGGCAGGAAGCAATATCTGCCATGTGAATCTGCCAAAACCGAATTACGCTGCATCTGGTATTTCCGGAAGCAACGATATGGAAAGGCATTCCTTTGAGCGTCATACCGCCATTTTATGTAGATGCAATGATCCTTTTGACCGGAGCCGTCGCGGCAGCCCCGTTATTCAAGCGGATTGGTCTTGGGACGGTGCTTGGATATGTTTCAGCCGGTGTTCTTATCGGCCCGTTATTTGGCTTTATCGGGGATGCCGATGCCATATTGCATTTTGCCGAACTTGGCATCGTCATGCTTCTCTTTCTAATTGGGCTGGAACTGAAACCTGCACGTCTCTGGAGCCTTCGCTTTGACATTTTCGGAATGGGAGCATTGCAGGTCATTTCCTGTGGCTTTGCTCTCTCTCTATTAATTGGCCTTGCCGTTGATTCATTTGACAAGGCGGTAGTTGCCGGTTTTGGTCTTGCACTGTCGTCAACTGCCTTTGCCATGCAGTTCCTGGAAGACAATGGTGAGACAAATACAGTCCATGGCCGTAAAGCCCTGGCCATACTGCTGTTTCAGGACATTGCCATTGTGCCCTTGCTGGCCTTGCTGCCGCTATTGTCACACAGGGGAGATACCGGTCTTGGCTGGAGCGAGTTCCTTTCCGGTGTTGCTGCCATCGCTTTACTCATTCTGGTCGGCCGCTATCTGTTGAACCCGGTGCTACGATTGATCGCAAAGGCAGGTGCGCGGGAAGTCATGATCGCTGCGGCACTGCTGCTGGTTTTCAGTTCTGCAATGCTGATGCAGGCCGTCGGCCTTTCAATGGCATTGGGTGCCTTCATAGCCGGCGTGTTGCTGGCTGAATCATCCTACAGGCATGAGATCGAAGCCAATATAGAACCCTTTCGCGGTTTGCTGCTTGGCCTGTTTTTCATGGCAATCGGCATGTCGCTGGAGCCAGCAGCAATCCTGAAATACTGGTACATAATCCTGGTCTTCGTGCCAGTCACCATGGCGGTCAAGGCATCGCTCATCTATGTATCCGCCCGGATTTTTGGAACTGGTAATGCTCCTGCGGTTCGTACCGCAGCGGTCTTGACCCAACATGGTGAATTCGCCTTCGTCTTGTTTTCTGCCGCGCTGTCACTTGGCTTGGTCGATCGCGAATTTACGTCCTTCATGATTGCCGCAGTGATCCTTTCGATGGCACTCACACCACTATCGGTAAAACTTGGGGAGCGCCTCATCAGCGGTGCAGCGCCAGAGGAGCTGGAAGAAGATTTCGAGGGTGCGGGATCCCCAGTGCTCATGATCGGCTTTTCGCGAATGGGTCAGATTACAGCACAGACCCTGCTGGCTGCAGGTTGTGAAATGACAATTATTGAGAATGATCCCGACAGAATCAGAAGTGTTTCGGAATTCGGCTTCAAGATATATTTCGGCGATGGAACCAGAGCTGACGTACTGCGTGCAGCAGGAATCGAACAGGCCTCAATGGTGGCTGTGCTGACCGCCAGACCTGATGTGACCAACCGGATCGTCAATCTCATCAGGCGCGAATGGCCAGACAAGCGGCTCTATGTCAGAACCTATGACCGCACCCATTCGCTTGAAATGATGGAAAATGGCGTGGATTACGAATTGCGCGAGACACTGGAATCGGCGCTGGTATTTGGTGGAAAGATGCTGGAGGGACTGGGATTGTCGGTGGATGCGGCTACTGACATTGTTGATGATATCCGGCATCTGGACCATGAAAGACTGCTGGTACAGCGTAGCGAGGGAATGCAAGCCGGAAGGCATATGCTGCATACACAACCCGTCAAGCCTGAACCGCTCATCGAGCCAAAAAAGGAAAGTGAAGGGCTGGATGATGTATCGCGCGAAATTGTCGAAAACGCCCAGTTAGAAGACAGTTGATGGCAAGGGGCAAGGAAACCGGCAAGCAGGCGGCCTTTACCCTCGGATCGACAATGCGCCATGTGCTGATGATGTCGTCGACGGGTGCTGTTGGCTTGCTGGCGATCTTCTTCGTTGATCTGGCAAACCTCTTCTACATCTCGCTTCTGGGTCAGCAAGCCCTTGCAGCAGCAATCGGTTTTGCCTCCACGGTCATGTTCTTCAGCGTTTCAATTTGTATAGGATTCTCGATAGCAGCCACTGCAATTACCGCCAGGGCAATTGGTGCAGGTGACGGAGAGGATGCAAAAAAGAGAGCAAGCGCATCGCTTGTGTACATGCTGGTCATGTCAATCATCCTGTCAATTGTACTGTATCCCCTATTGAAACCGGTTTTGGGACTTCTGGGTGCCACCGGCGAAACGCAGGAAATTGCGCTTGGTTTCATGCAGATCGTGGTTGTTTCCATACCTCTACTGGGATTGGGAATGTGTCTGGCCGGCCTGTTGCGGGCACAGGGAGATGCACGCAGGGCCATGTATGTGACGCTTGCATCGGGAGCGTCGGCAGCGGTTATTGATCCGCTATTGATTTTTGGGCTGGAACTGGGCGTCACGGGAGCCGCATTATCGGTAGTCGTGGTACGGATAATGTTTGTTGCCATTGGAATTTACGGCGTCTGGTTTGTACATCGGATGCTTGCCGTTCCCGATTTTACAGCGCTCGGCAAGATTTTCAAACCATTCATGGTCATCGCAGTGCCAGCTGTACTCACACAGATCGCTACTCCGTTCGGCAATGCCTATGTAACGGGAGCAATATCCCAATTTGGGGATGATGCAGTAGCTGGCTGGGCAATAGCGGGACGGATAATGCCGCTGGTATTTGCCGGATTATTCTCCCTGTCAGGAGCAGTCGGACCCATTCTCA
>JBPCWJ010000168.1:0-9108 GCA_051009635.1 Rhizobiaceae bacterium | reverse complement strand
CCCTTCGAGATTGATGCGCCTACCGAATTAACACCCGCAATTGCTCCGACACCAAGCATGATACATGCAAGAAAGATATAAAATCCGGAAAGACCGCCACGCATTTCGCGTATGGCAAATTTCAATGCCAGCGGGGGTCCGGGCCGGTTATTCTGGCCGGCAGCTCCCGACGCATCATCAACCGCAGAACTGCCTGATTTCAAATTCTGGACAGTATCCATGCCTCAGGCAGCTCCGCTTTTGACACGCACTCGCCTTGGCTTTTTCTCAGTCGCCGGTTTGGGTTGGTCTCGATCGCTTTCGATAACGCCAGCTCGCACGCGCATTACACGCTCACACCGTTTTGCGAGATTGGTATCATGGGTAACAAGAACCAGCGTGGTTCCCCGCTCAGCCTGTTTTGCGAACAATAAATCGGCGACCTGGGTTCCGGTCTCACCATCAAGATTGCCCGTCGGTTCGTCGGCAATCAATATGAGTGGATCGGGTGCCAGGGCGCGCGCGATTGCGACACGCTGCTGTTCACCGCCGGAGAGCTGCCCCGGATAGTGGCTCATACGGTTTCCCAAGCCGACAGACTCCAATTCATGTGCTGCCTTCTTGAACGCGTCCCGTTCACCGGCAAGTTCCAGTGGCACCGCAACATTCTCCAATGCGGTCATGTTCGGGATCAGATGGAACGATTGGAAAATAATCCCGATCGATCTGCCGCGATAGGATGCAAGCGCGTCCTCGCTCATTTCGGTAAGCGGCTGCCCGCCAACCTCAACAATGCCGCGATCAGCACGTTCAAGGCCGGCCATGACCATCAAGAGCGTGGATTTGCCGGATCCTGAAGGGCCCAGAACCGCAACCGATTCGCTCTCGCCAATTTCAAGATTGATTCCGTCCAGAACCTTGACCTTTGAGGCACCCTCACCAAGTGTGAGATGTACATCGTCGAACTTTATAATATCGGTATTCCGCACGCTATATCCTGTTTGCTGGAAAGTTTATCTCCGGGACCTCTGGGGTCATGCGATATTCACGGCCTGAACGCGCTTCGTTCATATGGTGCGCATATCTGTAATGACAATAATCGTTTACATCATGATAGTGTGATATTTCCCCGATAGCGTTAAGAATGAGAGAAATTTATGGCGAGAACCATCTCAATTTGTTTTGCGGCCCTGCTTCTCTTTCTCGCAGGACTGCATGGTGCAATAGCAGATCAGAAGACAATTCTTATTCTGGGCGACAGCCTGACCGCCGGATATGGCCTGCCTCCCGGCCAGGCATTTCCCGATCGGCTGGGTGCAGCGCTTCGGAATAAGGGTATCAACGTCAAGATTGTAAATGCCGGTGTATCGGGTGATACAACTGCAGGCGGCCTTGCCCGCCTGGATTGGTCTGTTCCACCGGGAATTGACGGCGTTATCGTCGAATTGGGCGCCAATGACGGGCTTCGCGGTGTTAATCCCGGCGTTACAAGGGCCAATCTGGACGCAATTATCACCCGGTTGAGACAAAAGAAAATTCCGGTTCTTCTGACAGGCATGCTGGCACCACCAAATATGGGCGGGAAATATGGCACCGAATTCAAGGCCATTTTCATCGATCTGGCGCGAAAACACGGCGTTCCGCTCTATCCGTTTTTTCTGGAAGGGGTGGCGACCATCCCGAGTCTGAACCAGCCGGACGGCATCCATCCCAATGAGGCGGGCGTTGCGGTAATCGTCAGAAACATACTCCCGACGGTAACCCGATTCATATCCTCAATTTGATGTTAATCAGTTAAGCACGCCACACGGCCAATGATGGATTTTTGCTTGCCGGAAGCCGGACACCATGGTTGTCTGGCAATAGGGAAACTGATTCGGGGGACCGCAAATGCCGCGCTTGTTTACCGCTATCGAAATGCCCGCAGATACTGCCCTTTCGCTTTCAATGCTGAGGGGCGGATTACCCGGCGCAAGATGGATTGATCCAGAAAACTACCACATAACGCTGCGTTTTTTTGGAGATGTCGACAGTCATATGGCGGCTGAAATCGCCAATGAACTGGCACGCATGAAGCGCCAGCCCTTGCAGTTGCGGCTTGATGGTCTCGATGCCTTTGGAGGCAAAAAGCCACATTCCCTGCATGCGAGCGTTCAAAAGACCCAGCAATTGCGGAATTTGTACCTGGAACAGGAGCGCATGGCCCAGCGCATCGGCCTGAAACCTGAAGGGCGAAAATTTGCGCCGCATGTTACACTGGCGAGAACACGCTCCTCAAAGGGCCATGACGTGGCAAATTATCTCTCTTTGCGCGGCAGTTTTTCCACCATGCCCTTTACCGTTAACCGCTTTGTCCTCTTTTCCTCCCGGGATTCAACCGGCGGAGGGCCATATATCGTGGAAGAGGAGTATCCCTTGCTGGCAAAATCTTCGGCAACCGGTCCCTATAGCCGGACGGATCATGCGACACTCCTGTAGCGGATAGTGGCAATAACCGCAGTTCGAATAGTCCTGCAGAATTAACCGATATTGACCAAAATATTGAAAAAACGGCCCCAATAGCCACTTTAAGTGGAACTTAGGAGATTTTTATGGGGCATATATACGAAGGTGAAATACTGAAAGACGATACCCAAACAGACAAAAAAAGTGGCAGCGGATCAAAGGCGAATGCCGATGAACGCAAGGTACGTACAAAGTTTTGGAAAACATTCCGCAAGGCCGCAAACCATATTCCTTTCAGCGAGGATCTGGTTGCAAGCTATTACTGCGCGCTCGATCCACAAACGCCCCATCGGACCAAAATGGTTTTGTTTTCCGCACTTGCCTATTTCGTCCTGCCTCTCGACTGGATACCTGATTTTATCATGGGGGTCGGATTTACCGACGATATAGCGGTTCTGACCGCCGCGATTGCCGCTATTCGTTCCTCGATTACACCAGCGCATTATGATGCAGCTCGGGCATCACTTGCTGAACCTGAAACACCACAGGACGAATCAGGTTAGGTTCCTGAACCTAGAATCTACCTGAATCGATTGCGGGGTCATCTTCCAGCGTGGATCTCAGTCGGGCGAAAGCCAGTCTGATCCGCGACTTGACCGTACCGATTGGCAGGCTTGTCTCTTCTGCAATCTGACTGTGGGAAAGCCCGAGAAAAAAAGCCATGCGTATGATTTCGAACTGTTCTGCAGGCAGTTCTTCCATTGCGTTTCTCAGAACTGCCTCACGTTGCATCACGTCAATCTCTGCATCGGGGAGTGGTTCAGGCTCGGGCATCAACGACGGGTCCGTCATGTCGATGTCTCCCGAACGATCGCGCCGGGCCCGATCTATGCGACGGTTCCTGGCGATTCTGAACAACCATGTCGAAAGATTGGATTTGGATGGATCAAACATTCCGGCCTTGTGCCACAAGGTGAACATGACCTCCTGCGTTATCTCCTCGGCTTCACTTGTATCGAGCCGGAGTTTGCGCATATAGGCGTTTATTCTCGGGGCAAAATGATCAAATAATCGTGCAAAAGCAGCGGTATCCTGGCTCTGCGCGATTCTGCCCGCAAGCTTTGCCATTTCCTCGCCAGTCAAATTTAAGTCGCCCGATGCCATATGTATCTGCTTTTACCCGCTTTTTTATCATCTGGCACGATCAGCCAGCAGAATTATTTTCCAGAATCTTGCCTCGATCCTGCAAAGGTGCCCCCTTTGCCAATTTTAAGACAAACTCTTGCCCATATTTTCACTCAATCAAAGGGGGTAAATTGAAAATTGCTGTCTTGCCGGACAATGTCAGCCCTGAATCTTAAAAATGTTCACGGTTTGGTAACTGACCATAAAGCATCTTCAGGGTCACATTTTGCAACCAAGCGGGCTTGCGTCATCGCAGTCCAGATGTAAAAGGCTATTTTGGCCTGCATCCGGCAGGAGATTTGACTAGATGAAAAATTGGCTGGAAATTATGAAAACGGGTTCGATCGGAATGATATTCACTCTGGCGCTGACCGGCACTATTGTTGCAGCGCCCGTAAATGCGCAGGCACCCACGCGCATCAAGCAAAACAAGGACTGGGGGTCGTACAGTCACCAGACCGACACTGGCAAGACGTGCTACATCCTGTCCATGCCCAAGGACAAGGCCCCTGCTGACCGTGACCATGGTGACGTGTTCTTCATGCTGGCGCAGCATCCGGGACAAACTTCCTCCCTGGAGCCACAGTTTGTCGTTGGATACGCATTCAAGGATGATTCACAGGTCACGCTCGATATCGATGGCAAGAAATTTGCGATGTTTACCCGCGGCAACAATGCCTGGATGGAAAATCCCGCTGAAGAGCCGATGGTCGTCGAATCAATGCGTGCAGGTTCAAGCATGTCACTGACCGGAGAATCCCGGCGCGGGACAGAAACCAAGTATTCCTATTCTCTTTCAGGCGTAACTGCCTCGTTGCAGGATATCCAGGAATGCCGCTGACAATTTGATTCAGCAGGACATGGACGTTTTGTCCATGTAACCATGTGAATGTTGAATTTAATCCGGCCCCCGCTTCATCGCTGTAGGGCCGGTTTTCTTTTTTGCTGTCAATCTGATTGTACAAGGCCTAGGGTCAGGACCCTATTTCAGTACCGCACACTTTATGAACTGCAAAAAGGCCGTGCTGCAGCGCGAATATCGGACACACATGCCTCATACGATTGACCTGAAAGCACACCAATCCGGAACCAACGATATCAGGCCACACACAAAAACGGCGCTGATTGGTCTGTCGCGTGCTGAACTAGGTGAAAAACTGGTCGAAGCAGGCGTGCCACAAAAACAGGCAAGAATGCGGGCCTCTCAACTCTGGCACTGGCTTTATGTGCGGGGCACGTCCGATTTTGCCCGCATGAGCAATATCTCCAAGAGTTTGCGCGAAGCGCTTGAAACCCAATTCACGATTACCCGCCCGGAAATCGTCGATGAGCAGATTTCTGCCGATGGTACACGGAAATGGCTGATGCGGTTTCCTCCCCGTGGCGCAGGAAAGCCTGTGGAGGTGGAAACGGTCTATATTCCCGAGGAAGGTCGCGGAACGCTTTGTATATCTTCACAGGTCGGATGCACCTTGACCTGTTCATTTTGTCATACTGGTACCCAGAAACTCGTTCGTAATCTTGGTGCTGACGAGATCCTGGCGCAAATGCTTGTCGCCCGGGACAGGCTCGGTGATTTTCCCGACGCCGATACGCCTGCGGGTGCGATCGTACCGGCAGCGGGACGCAAGATCAGCAATATTGTGATGATGGGCATGGGTGAACCGCTCTATAATTTTGAAGCAGTTAGAAGCGCCCTGCTTGTTGCAGCAGATGGTGATGGGCTTTCGCTTTCCAGACGCCGCATTACGCTGTCCACTTCAGGCATTGTCCCATACATCGAAAAGACAGGTGATGAAATTGGCTGCATGCTGGCAATTTCACTTCATGCAGTAACGGACGAACTGCGTGATGAGCTTGTCCCGATCAACAAGAAATATCCGCTGGCCGATTTGCTGGATGCCTGCAGGAATTATCCCGGCGCCAGCAATGCAAGGCGCATTACATTCGAATATGTGATGTTGAAAGGCGTCAATGATTCGCTGGCAGATGCAAAGGAACTGGTTCGCCTGCTCAAGGGCGTACCTGCCAAGATCAATCTCATTCCCTTCAATCCATGGCCCGGCAGCGATTTCCAATGTTCCGATTGGGAGCAGATCGAGAAATTCGCCGATTTCATCAACGACAATGGTTATGCTTCACCAATCCGGACACCTCGCGGTCGCGATATATTGGCGGCCTGCGGTCAGTTGAAATCGGAGTCCGAAAGACTTCGCAAGGCAGACCGGCTGGCCCTGGAAGCAATGATGATTGCTGGTCACGGCGAGTAATATCCCGGACGAATGACGCTGGGAGAAAGTAGTTTCATGCAGTTTATCGGACATTTGATTGTGAGGTCAGTTTCCATACTTCTCGGCCTGTTTCTTGGTATTCTCGCAGCAACCATGTTTCTTTCCCTTGGAATTGTCCGCGATGTTGTTGATCCTTCCATGCAATATCATTGGGGTTTTGGTGCCGATGGGCTTCTTGTTCCGCTACTTGGCCTGATTGCGAGCCCTTTTGTGGCTGGCGCTGTTCTGGCACCGGCTGCGATCATAATCGCGATTGCTGAACTCGCACATTGGCGCGGTATGGTCTCCAACCTGCTTTTAGGCGGAATAATTGCGGTGTTTGCCGGATGGCAGCAGCTTCTGCTTGATGATCAACAGTCAATTTCCGACGGGCTTCTGATCGTATTGCTTGGTGCGGGTTTTGTCGGCGGGTTTGTCTACTGGCTGATTTCAGGCCGCAATGCAGGAAACTGGCTCGAGAACCGTAATACAAGGCAGGTTTCATCGGATTAGGTTGTAAAACCAGCTAGTACCGGCCAATCAGCCTCTTTCAGTGAGCAAAATACGCACCGCAAAAGCACCAAATACGGTGGCAAAAATATAGTCCACAAGTCTGGTTACTTTCGGACTACGCTTGAGAAAACTCGTCAACCTGCCCGCAGCAAAGATCATTGGCAGTATCATCGGTATGGCGATCACCGAAAACAGAAATCCGAGGAATAACAGTTTTCCCGGCGCATAGGGATCGAGAGGCGAAACAAATTGCGGCAAGAACGTCATGAAGAACAGGATGATCTTGGGGTTCATCAGATTGATCACAAGACCCTGGGCCATGATCTGATGCTGGCTACGCTGTTTTAATGGCCTGTCGGTTGCGCTGATCGTCGAACCGTTCCGGATTGCATCAATCGCCAGCCACATAAGATAACCTGCTCCCAATATCTTGATCATCAGAAACAGGCTGGGCGAAGCAATGATCAATGCTGAAAGGCCGAACGCTACGAGCATGGAATGGATGAGCGTTCCAAGCACCGCACCCGACATTGCCGATATGCCCGCAGCTGCGCCCTGGGAAATCGTTCTTGCCAGAAAAAATGTCATGTCCGGGCCAGGCGTGATCGTGATGACAATGACGCCCAGCACGTAAGGCACCAGAACTGACAATTCCGGAATAAAGTTCATCGCCGATTAATCTCCGTTTTCACAGGTCTTCAGGCATTTTCTGTCTTCGGGCGAATTCTGTCAGCATAAATTCCACTATTATGCATCATGAACCGTGGCAGGAGCTTGCACCACGAAAACATCCCGCTAAAGTGCGCCGAAATTTCATAGTTTCACATATCCCGCAACAAGAGAATATCATGAGCAAGCATTCGGGCGTCAAGAAAGTCGTACTAGCCTATTCCGGTGGCCTCGACACCTCCATCATCCTTAAATGGCTTCAAACAGAATTTGACGCCGAAGTTGTAACCTTTACAGCCGATCTCGGTCAGGGAGAGGAACTTGAACCAGCCCGCCGGAAAGCGGAGATGCTTGGTATCAGGGAAATCTATATTGAAGACCTGCGCGAGGAGTTTGTTGCCGATTTCGTGTTTCCGATGTTCCGTGCAAACACCCTCTATGAAGGCGTCTATCTGCTGGGAACTTCCATCGCCCGCCCGCTGATCTCCAAGAGACTGGTGGAAATTGCTGCTGAAACCGGCGCCGGCGCCATTGCCCATGGCGCAACCGGCAAGGGGAATGATCAGGTCAGGTTCGAACTGGCTGCACTGGCGCTTAACCCGGATATCCGGATCATCGCGCCCTGGCGGGACTGGGAATTCAAGTCCCGCACCGATTTGATCGAATTTGCCCAGGCCCATCAAATTCCTGTCCCAAAGGACAAACAGGGCGATGCGCCATTTTCGGTTGATGCAAATCTCCTGCACTCCTCTTCCGAGGGCAAGGTTCTGGAAGACCCTGCCGTGGAGGCGCCGGACTATGTCTATCAGCGCACAATTTCGCCCGAAGAAGCGCCGGACCAGCCGGCAATCATCGAGATCGAATTTGAAAAAGGCGATCCAATCGCAATCGACGGCAAGAAACTATCCCCGGCGGTATTGCTTGCGCGGCTGAATGAGCTTGGTCACGACAATGGTATCGGCCGCCTCGACTTGGTGGAAAACCGTTTTGTCGGCATGAAATCCCGTGGCGTTTACGAAACGCCCGGTGGGACAATTTTGCTGACCGCCCACCGCGCCATGGAATCGATTACGCTCGACCGTGGTGCAGCACATCTGAAAGATGAACTCATGCCACGATATAGCGAGCTGATCTATAACGGTTTCTGGTATTCACCTGAAAGATTCATGTTGCAGGCGGCAATCGACCAGTCGCAGATTCACGTGGAAGGCAAAGTCAGGCTGAAATTATATAAGGGCAATGTCATTGTCATCGGTCGCGAAAGTGACAAATCTCTCTACTCCGAAGAGCTTGTAACTTTCGAGGATGATCAAGGTGCTTATGATCAAAGGGATGCAAATGGCTTTATCAGGCTGAATGCGCTTAGATTGCGTACTCTTGCTGCCCGCGATAACAAGTCATAATCAAGTATGTTTCAAACCACATGAGTTGATGGATACGACACCGGAACCCCTTCCCGTTTCTCCCAGACGAGCCAATACAGGTTCGAGGGTCAGCCGCTCGCTCTGGCTGGTTTTCATCATTGTGGTCCTGGCAATTGCTTCCGTAGCCGTAGCCGGCTGGTTCTGGATCAACAGGGATGTACCCCCAATCCATCTCAAGGTCGGTGCGGGACCATTCCGCTCTGATTCCTATGAATTGATCAAGGAAGTAGCAGATGTGGTGGAGCGCCAGTCCAGCCTTATCAGGCTCGACGTGGTAGCCACGCGCGATTCAAGCCGCAATATCTCACTCCTGAACGATAACGAGCTTGACCTCGTGACGATCCGGTCAGACACACCGGTCATCTCCAATATCCGTTTGGTCGCCGATCTGTTTCCCGACTACTTCCAGATTATCGCCCATCCGGATTCGCAAATATTCAATGTCAGTGACCTTATCGGAAAAAAGGTTGCAATACCGCCATTTGGAACCGACGAATTCCGTTCCTTCTGGATTATTGCAGACCACTATGATCTGCCGATAACTGATGTCAGATGGATCGCAATGCCTATCAACAAGGCCGCTAGCGATCTACTTGCTCACCGCATCGATGCTGTCTTTACCG
>JBPCWJ010000167.1:0-4509 GCA_051009635.1 Rhizobiaceae bacterium | reverse complement strand
CAGCAGCAATTCGTAGGGTGCCGGTTCGAACATGACGAACCCGCCGGAAAATACCGCTATCGCAATACACCAATTGGCCAGGACATTTATGGTTGCCTTGCCTGGGGTGGCGTAAGCCGCACCGGATGTGATGCCCGCTACGGTCAATATGCGTTTTCCGAGTTCAACAGTTTGAAGGGCGTGATCGACAGGATGTACAGGTCGAAAAGCAGGGACCAGTTCTCAATGTAAAAGAGATCGTGATTGACCCTCTGCATGATCTTGTCATTGGTATCGACTTCGCCACGCCAGCCATTGATCTGCGCCCAGCCTGTCACGCCCGGCTTGACCTTGTGGCGTGCAAAATAGCCGTCAACAACTTCGTCCCACAGCCTGTTTTGCGTGTGGGCATTAACCGCATGTGGCCGTGGTCCAACGAGGCTAAGCTCACCCTTCAGGACGTTGTATAATTGGGGAAGCTCATCGATTGATGTCTTGCGGATGAATTTCCCGACACGCGTGACCCTCGGATCATCCTTGGTGACCACCTGCTTCGCGCTTGGATCAGCCATTTCGTGATACATTGAACGGAATTTCAGTACATCGATCACTTCATTGTTGAAGCCATATCTCTTCTGCCGGAACAGGACCGGTCCCTTGCTTTCAGCGCGAATGGCGATCGCTGTGGCGACCATAAGCGGAAACAGGCAGATGATTGCCACGGTTGAGAAAAACAGGTCAAAGGCCCGTTTCATGATGGCATCCCAATCAGCGATTGGTTTGTCGAAAACATCGAGGAACGGCAGCGAACCCTCATAGGAATAGGAACGCGGACGAAATCTCAGCTTGTTTGTGTGGGCAGACAGGCGGATATCAACCGGCAATATCCAAAGGCGTCTCAGTAGCTGCAAAACACGGTTTTCTGCAGAAAGCGGAAGCGAGACAATCAGCATGTCTATTCGGGCCATGCGGCCAAACTCAACCAGCTCGGGAATTGTTCCCAATTTTGGGTATCCGGCAACAAGCGCTGGCGAACGCTCATCATCGCGATCATCAAATATGCCGCAAATCCGGATGTCACCTTCAGCCTGGGTTTCAAGCGACCGGATCAGATCGGCTGCCGGTTCGCCGCCGCCAACAATAACCGCACGCCGTTCCAGCCTGCCTTGGGCAATGGCTCGGCGAAAGTAGAGGACAACGCCTCCGCGATAGAGCAGCAGGAACAAGACCCCAAACAGATACCAGCTTCCGAACCAGATCCGGGAATACTCTATTGATATCTTGGAGAAGAACCCGATCACGACAAGGGAGAGCATGGCGAGCGTAAAACCGGTCAACGCCTTTGAAGCCTGATTTGGATAGCTGCGCAGTGAGTTAATTTGATAGCCGTCAATTGCCTGGATGAAGCACACCGACAATATTGCACCCAGCAACGCGGCCCCCGAATAGCGTATGTCTGAAAAGTTCGTGTCAGGCAGATAGCTGACAAAGATTACAAATGCGACCGCAAGCAGCCCCAGGAAATCTCCGATCCTGACAAATCCCTTCAACAGGCTTGGGGAAAGGGCATCTGCCGAGAACAGTTCAGCTACCTGTTTTGCAAGATCGTTCAGTTCTACCGAACGGGTGGAAGGGGTATCAGGGGCTTTTTCCCGAATGTTTTCAGGCGTGAAAACCGTCTCTTTCACGTTTGATCGCTTGGCTTGTACGACTGCCATGTTCCTACCGTCCGAGATATTTCGTGTTGCGGCAGAACTAGCGGAAATTATCTAATAAAAACTGGAAAAGGCGGCATTTACCGCCAATCTGTCCCATTGTGGGCCGATTGAGTGCCAACAGGATTAATGGCGTATTAAAAACACTGCAAATATGCCGCGTTTACGTAACGCGCCATGACAGAAACTGAGAACCGTTCTTTGAGCATTTTTGTTCTTTTTGCGGTTGTTTCGGCTTTTTCCGGATCATCTATTGCCGCCCGCATCGCCTCTGCAAGAGCTTCGGCATTTCCAGGCTCCACAAGTAAATCCGGCTCGTCGGCAAAAATTTCCGGAATTCCCCCGACCCGCGTTGCTATAACCGGTTTACCTGCAGCAATAGCTTCAAGAACGATATAGGGCATTGATTCTGCGCGAGAGGGGATGACCACGATCCGGGATTTCCTGAATGCCTCGCGTGCGGGCATTGCATCATGAAACGTCACGAAATCGGTTGTTCCGATCTCCCTGGCCATAATCTCGTATTTCGGCTTGTCGGGACCGTCCCCAACGAAATGCGCCGTCACCTTCCTGCCCTTACCCTGATTCAATTGAGCGATTGCCTGCAAAAACAGATCAGGACCTTTCAGGTCTCTCATCATGCCGATATACAAAAAATCTGCCGCTGAGCGATCTGTTCCCGCTTTCTTATATTCCGCTGGTGTCAAACCGTTATAGATCAGGCTGGAAGGACAGCGGGGTTCGCCCACCTTTTCGCGATACCCATCGCGTTCATATTCACTGACAAATATCAGCCTGTCGGTCATTCGCTCAAGAAACCGTTCAACGGAAAAGAACAGTTTTCCCTTCCAGCTATTCTCATCATAGTGGATTGTGCCACCATGGGGGCAATAGAGACGGGCAACGCGATTACCTGATACCCGAAGCAGTGAGCCGATCATTCGCGCATAGGTGCCGCCCTTGGCACCATGCGAATGCAGAACATCCGGCTGCAACTTTTTGATTTTTGAAAAGGAAGAGGAAAGCGTCACGAGATCACCGGGTGTGATCGACCGGCGCATGGAGATTCGGACAAGGCCAAGATCAAGATCGGGCTTGATCTGGTCAAAAAGCGCCTCCTCGAAAGCGCCTCCGGTAGAGGAATCGCACAATATACCTACTTGGTGACCGGCTTTCTTTTGCTCGGCAACCAAGTCCCTTACATGACGGAAAATGCCACCGACTGGAGATCGGAAACAATGCACAATCCGCAAGCTTTTGTTTTGATTCATGATGGTGCTGTTCTCAGAACAGACGTTCGCGGACATATATCGTGTCGCCCGGAATTATCGGATCGCTTAACGGAACCCTGCCAGTGAGAATGCTGCCATTGACCTGACGGGTGACGTCTGCATCTGACTGTGATGCGCGAGGGCTGAAACCGCCCGCGACTGCGATGGCATTTTGCAGTGTCATTCCCGGCACATAGGAATATTGACCGGCCGAATTGACCTCTCCCATGATGAAAAATGGGCGATATCTTTCGATTTCCGCAGAAACATCCGGGTCCCGAATAAATCCGTTTCTAAGTTTTGATGCGATGGTGGCCTCAAGCTGTTTGGGGGTCTGTCCGCGTGCAGCAACCGAGCCAATTAGCGGGAATGCAATATGGCCGGATTTATCGACGGAGTAACCATTACTCAGGTCAGTCTGCCCAAAGACCGTGATTCGGATTCGATCCCCGGAATCAAGCACATAGGGCATGTTCAGGGCTTCGTGAAATGCCTCATTTACCGGCTGGTAGCTCGCGCACGAAACCGCCATCAGTCCAACGAAGACCAAAGTGATAATTCTTGAAATATTACCGACCACACTTGTCATGAGTACGCCTGAAACCGCCGTTAATTCGAACACGCGGCAAGTAATGGGCGAGCCGCTAAAATCTGGTCCGGATTAAACAGCGAATATGGTTAATTGTCGGTAAAACCACGTACTAACTTGTCAGATTTGTCGCTGACACATTGTCTGGTCAGCCATCAAATGCGCTCTTTGCGCCACCTGACTCTTGCACCTTGAATATGGAGCCGATGTCCGAGGCTGGGGGCAGGGGTAGTCTGACCGGTACATTCTCCATTCGAGGTTGGAGCTGCGGCTCGCCTATGATTACGCGATCCATAACATCGGCCCATTGATCGCCCTGCGGCAGCCTCTGCAGATAGTTTCCTGCTCCCATTAAAGGCCAGGCATCTGCTGCGCAGCATTCATAAAATAGCATCAGACGGGCGCGATCACTCCGGTTGGGAGCCGATCCGTGTAGGGTACGCACATGGTGAATTGTCATGCTGCCGGCTTTTCCGCAAAGCGTAACGGCTTCTTCCAGATGAAAATCCGGATCGCCGGGGTTCGCAGCTCCGCAGAACACACCCTGACTACTATTGTGGTCCAGAACCGGCCCCTTGTGGGAACCGGGGATTACCTGCAAGGGGCCGTTTTCCTCGGTAACATCTTCAAGAAATACACCGCATGCCAACAGGTCATCATTTGTATGAGGATAGAATGCCCAATCCTGATGCCACTCAACGGCAGCCCCGCCATCTGGCGCCTTGGTGTTCAATTTCGAAGTCTGGAGGAGTACATTGTCACCTAGCAATTGGCGAAGAATATCTGTGATCCTTGAATCCTGCAGCACTTCCCAGAAATACGGGTCTTGTTTGTGAGGCAATTTAATGCGTGTAAGTTTCGGATTCTCTGCGCTGTGCCCTTTGTCGAGATCAAAAACTTCATCGCTCTCGGACACGGATCTGGATTTCTCGATGAAATCGAGCGTGATCTGGCG
>JBPCWJ010000166.1:0-4577 GCA_051009635.1 Rhizobiaceae bacterium | reverse complement strand
GCGCACTATTGCTTTCCTATTTTGTCTATCATGCGATGAACGGCCGTTATGGCACGGAGTCGCTTGCCAAATTGGGTGATGAAGCGCGTCATCTCGAGTTTGAACTGGCGGCGCTTACTTCCGAACGCATGAAATTGGATGCTCAAGTACTTCTTTTGCATGACGGTACACTTGAAAGGGATATGCTGGACGAGGTTGCACGCAATACATTAAACCTGTTGACGCCCGATGAAGTTGCCATTTTGAAATCTTCGAACGAGTAGCGTCACAAGCGTATTTTCTAAAATTAACTTAATTTCAGTTAATATCAAAAATTTCCTGTGTATTTAAGAGATTAGCGAATGTTAGCTATGCGCAATTTGCAATTGTCATGCGCGAACTATGCGATATTGTAATAGCGGAGATTGGTACTGCAATATCGACTTCAATGGGCGGTCTAGCGGTGCAATAGATAAATATCATCAGCCAACTATATGGAACGATGATAGGAAATCCACCGGGAGGGATTAATGGCTACCAGGCCCAAGAAATCCAGCAGTACATCATCACGCAAATCTGCCTCATCAGCCTTGCCAACAGCGGTAAAGGCTCCGAAACCTGTAAACTTTTCCAAGGAACAGGAATTGGAATCATATCGCGAAATGCTTTTGATCAGGAGATTTGAGGAGAAAGCAGGTCAGCTCTACGGAATGGGCTTTATCGGTGGTTTTTGTCATTTGTATATTGGTCAGGAAGCCGTCGTCACCGGAATGCAGATGGCATTGATAGAGGGCGATCAGGTCATTACTGGATATCGTGACCATGGCCACATGCTTGCCAAGGGAATGGACCCAAACGGGGTCATGGCAGAATTGACTGGCCGTCGTGGAGGGTATTCCAAGGGCAAGGGCGGGTCGATGCACATGTTTTCCAAAGAAAAGGATTTCTATGGCGGACATGGAATTGTCGGTGCGCAGGTCTCCCTGGGTACCGGGCTGGGCTTTGCCAATAAGTATCGCGACAACGACAATGTCAGCGTAACCTATTTCGGAGACGGCGCGGCAAACCAGGGCCAGGTTTACGAAAGTTTCAACATGGCCGAATTGTGGAAACTGCCGGTCATCTATGTGATTGAAAACAATCGCTATGCCATGGGCACGGCTGTGTCACGAGCATCGGCACAAACTGATTTTTCCCAACGCGGTGCATCATTCAACATTCCCGGTATGCAGGTAGATGGAATGGATGTTCGTGCCGTAATGGCTGCGGCTGAATATGCCACCAAGTGGTGCCGAAAGGGAGAAGGCCCGATCATCCTGGAAATGCAGACCTATCGTTATCGTGGCCACTCCATGTCCGATCCTGCAAAATACCGGTCCAAGGATGAAGTTCAGAAGATGCGGTCTGATCATGATCCGATAGAACAGGTTAAGGCCAGACTGTTGGAGAAGAATTGGGCCAGCGAAGACGAGCTGAAGGCAATTGACAAGGAAATCCGGGACATTGTCAGCAAGTCGGCCGAGTTTGCCCAAAATGATCCAGAGCCGGATGCATCCGAACTCTATACAGATATACTCAATTAAGGGCAGGGAGAGAGAGTCATGCCAACAGAAATTCTCATGCCTGCACTTTCACCCACCATGGAAGAGGGCAATCTGGCCAAGTGGCTTGTCAACGAAGGCGATGACGTCGCATCAGGAGATGTGATTGCCGAAATCGAGACCGACAAGGCAACGATGGAAGTCGAAGCGGTCGACGAAGGCAAGATCGGAAAAATCCTGATAGATGCTGGTACCGAGGGGGTAAAGGTCAATACGCCGATCGCAGTACTGCTCGCTGACGGAGAGACTGAAACCGATATTGGCTCAACTACTTCTGCCCCAGCACCGGAAGCGCCTGCCACGGATGCTCCGGCACCTGCAGCAGCCGATCCGGTACCCGCTGAAATAAAACAGGAAGTTGCCTCTGATCCTGACATTCCTGCAGGCACGGAAATGGTGCCGACCACTGTTCGCGAAGCATTGCGCGATGCGATGGCCGAGGAAATGCGCTCCAATGAGAACGTATTTGTCATGGGCGAGGAGGTCGCCGAGTATCAGGGTGCCTATAAGGTCACCCAGGGACTGCTGGATGAATTTGGCCCACGCAGGGTAGTCGATACGCCGATAACCGAACATGGATTCGCCGGTATTGGCGTGGGCGCTGCAATGACGGGTCTGAATCCCATCGTCGAGTTCATGACCTTCAACTTTGCGATGCAGGCCATCGACCAGATTATCAATTCAGCAGCCAAGACCTTGTATATGTCGGGCGGGCAAATGGGTGCCCCAATCGTGTTTCGCGGTCCCAACGGAGCCGCCGCTCGAGTAGGAGCACAGCATTCGCAGTGCTATGCCGCATGGTACAGCCATGTTCCGGGCCTGAAAGTCGTTGTGCCCTACAATGCCTCCGACGCGAAAGGCCTGTTGAAGGCGGCAATCAGGGATCCCAACCCTGTTATCTTCCTGGAAAACGAAATTCTGTATGGACAGACATTCGATGTTCCGAAACTGGACGATTTTGTTTTGCCAATCGGCAAAGCGCGTACACATCGTGCAGGCAGTGACGTGACCATTGTTTCGTTTGGAATTGGCATGACCTATGCAATACAGGCTACCGAACAGCTTGTCGGTATGGGGATCGATGTGGAGTTGATCGATCTGAGGACAATAAGGCCGCTTGACCTTGATTCCGTGCTTAACTCGGTCAGAAAAACAGGCAGGCTTGTGACTGTTGAGGAAGGTTTCCCTCAAAATTCGGTTGGCGATCATATTGCCAGCCAGGTCAGCCAACTAGCGTTTGATTATCTGGATGCACCCGTAATCACGATTTGCGGCAAGGATGTACCGATGCCTTATGCCGCAAATCTTGAGAAACTGGCGCTTCCAAATGCCGGAGAGATAGTGGAGGCGGTAAAGGCCGTGACCTATCGGGATTAGATCAATTGCCAATTGAACGCCTTGATCTGCGAACAGCACGTTTTGACCGGTTCAGCGGGTCGGTTCAAATTGATGCAAGAAACAGCGTTGTTGAAATCTCGATTGAGGCTCTCGAATGGCTTGGCAACCGGTCGCTGACTCCAGAGGAGG
Source organism: Rhizobiaceae bacterium (assembly GCA_051009635.1). Lineage (GTDB taxonomy): Bacteria > Pseudomonadota > Alphaproteobacteria > Rhizobiales > Rhizobiaceae > BOKV01. Next base: position 1,470 of record JBPCWJ010000166.1, on the reverse strand, counting down.
CGGTGGTCAAAGCGGTTGAAGAAGCCAAATTGTTGACGGTTCTGGCAACCAGATTGCCTGCCGATGACGGGAAGATACACATTACGGCAAATATCATCGCGAATGGCGGTGCAATTGCTGAGGAAAACGGGAGTTGAATTAATGCCGATCAACATCACCATGCCGGCGCTATCCCCAACCATGGAAGAAGGCGATCTCGCCAAATGGTTGGTCAAGGAAGGTGACGCTGTATCTTCAGGCGACGTCATTGCGGAGATCGAAACCGACAAGGCAACGATGGAAGTCGAGGCCGTTGACGAAGGAACGGTTGCCAAAATCGTGGTCCCTGAAGGTACCGAAGGCGTTAAAGTCAATGCGCTGATCGCCGTGCTGGCAGAGGATGGTGAAGATGTGTCCGAAGCCGCAAAATCCAGCGGAGATGAACAGGCCGCTCCTGAACCCGCACCGGCACCAGCGGCTCCAGCGCCAGAAACGCAAGCTGCTCCTGCAATGCCAGCTCCAGCACCGGCTGCGGCATCCGCGCCTGCACCTGTTCAGGGGGAACGCGTATTCTCTTCGCCACTGGCGCGGCGACTGGCGAAGGAAGCTGGCCTCGATATTTCGAAAATTGCCGGATCAGGTCCAAAGGGCAGAGTTGTAAAACGCGATGTTGAAGCGGCAGTTGCCGGTGGAGGCGCCGCTGCAGTGACTGCAGCAGAGACTGCACCAGCGGCAGCAGCCCCAAGCGGCCCGAGCGACAGCCAGGTTCTTGGCCTGTTCGAGGAAGGCTCTTACGAACTGGTCAAGCATGACGGTATGCGCAAGACAATTGCCAAACGCCTGCAGGAATCCAAACAAACCATTCCCCATTTCTATGTCACGGTTGATTGCGAACTTGATGCGTTGCTGGCCCTGCGCGCCCAGCTGAATGGAGCAGCGCCACAAAATGATGGAACACCATCCTACAAACTTTCCGTCAACGATATGGTAATCAAGGCTCTGGCGATGGCGTTGCATGATGTTCCCGATGCCAACGTTTCTTGGACTGACGAAGCCATGGTCATGCACAAGCACTCCGATGTGGGTGTCGCGGTATCCATTCCGGGCGGGTTGATTACGCCGATCATCCGCAGCGCTGAGCAAAAAACCCTGTCTACAATATCAAATGAGATGAAGGACTACGGAAAGCGGGCGAAAGAACGCAAGCTCAAGCCTGAAGAATATCAAGGCGGTACTACAGCCGTTTCAAATATGGGTATGATGGGCGTCAAGGATTTCGCGGCTGTCGTGAACCCACCTCATGCAACAATTCTGGCTGTGGGAGCGGGAGAACAAAGGCCGGTGGTAAAGGACGGAGCTGTTAGTATTGCTACCGTCATGTCGGTGACGCTTTCAACGGATCATCGGGCAGTTGATGGAGCCCTCGGCGCGGTGCTGCTCCAGGCATTCAAGCAATATATTGAGAACCCGATGAGCATGTTGGTTTGATCT
>JBPCWJ010000165.1:0-14008 GCA_051009635.1 Rhizobiaceae bacterium | reverse complement strand
TGGGCTGAAAGATGAGTTTCTGGCTGAAAAGCCGAAATTTTCAGAAATTGCAGAAGAGTTTCTCGAATTTTTCAAGGATGCGACACTAGTTGCCCATAATGCCGGTTTTGACATGGGATTTATCAACTCAGAGTTGAAACGTATCAATCTCGATCCCATACCGGATAGTCTCGTGGTCGACACTTTGGCATTGGCAAGACGAAAACATCCAATGAGCCCGAATTCCCTGGATGCATTATGCAACCGGTATGGTGTCGATAATTCCGGCCGGAACCTGCATGGCGCCCTGCTCGATTCGGAGTTGCTGGCAGAAGTCTATATGGAAATGACAGGTGGTAGGCAGGCTGCCCTTGTTCTTGACCGGCATGGCGATGAAGAAGCGGTTACCCAAGGTTCGAAGACCGCAGTCCGGCCCAGACAGGCCCGGAAAACACCGCTGCCCGGCCGGTTGAGTGCGCAGGCAGATAGGCTGCACCGGGAATTCGTTGAAAAACTCGGCGAGAACGCTTTATGGAGCCGTTATCTGGGCAAACAATAGCCCGGATGTAACGGCATCCATCGTCAATCAGGCCCATCGTTAATCAGGCATTGGCCTGTTCGGCTGCGCGCGACTGGAACAGTCTTGCAAAATCAATCGGATCGATCATCAGCGGAGGAAATCCGCCATTTCGTGTAGCTTCCGAAATGATCTGTCTCGCAAATGGAAACAGGATGCGTGGACATTCGATCAGGAGCGCAGCCTGCATGGCCTCTGCCGGAATTCCCTGAAGGCGGAAAATACCCGCATAGTTCAATTCGGTATTAAACACCATCTCTTCGCCGGCCTGCGCCTTTGCTTCAAGTTGCAACTCCACCTCGAAATTATTGTCATCCATCGGATTGGTGTTGACGTTGACATTAATTGCGATTTCGGGAGATTTTTCGCGGGAACGAAGCGAATTTGGGGCATGGGGATTTTCGAAGGAAAAATCCTTCACATATTGCGCAAGCACATTAAGCATGGGCTGTACTGGTTGCTGCGCTGCGCCTCCACCATTACTGGTACTGGCGGTTTTCGGTTCTTCCTTCTTCTTGGTGGCCTTTGCCATATAAGAAATCCTTAAGAGGTGTTGAGATATCCGCCTGCAGGCAGACAATTGCTGAAATCATGCGCGGCTGGCTATCACGTCGGACCGGCTTTCTCAAGCCGGACGTGAAAACAAATGGAATTTTCGATCAATCTTTTCCGTTGATTTTCCGCCAGGGCGTCTCCTGATTTGGTTCTCCATAATATTCATCAGGATCAAGATCGATAATCTCTTCTTCAGGATGCCCGCCTGCAGGATGGCTGGTCTCACGTCCACTGACAGTAACAATATTGATGTGCCTAACCAAAAATTGCCACAACGCATTGCGCAGGGCAGGGACAAACAGGGCAAATCCAATCGCATCCGTGACAAATCCCGGCGTTAGCAGCAACACTCCGGCCACCAATATCATCGCGCCATTACCCAATTCTCTTCCGGGAAGCCTGTTTTGCTCCATATCGGACTGGATTTTTCTCAATGTGGCAAAGCCCTGGACACGCAGCAATATTGACCCGATGACAGCGGTCAGAAAAATCAGCGCCAATGTGGCCACAATCCCGATTTCACCGCCAACGAGAATGAAAATGGTGATTTCCAGTATCGGAATTACCAGCAGAAGGAAGGGAATTAACGAAAATCGCATTCTTGAAACCAATCGGAATGTTTACACACTATAGTATAAGCCATAAGTGAGGTTGGGCAATTTGTATGGCAAATTGCATAACCAGCACATAAGCATCCGGGACGCCACATTGAATGGGTCCTTTGAAAGTTTTTATAAAGTGTTTATATCAAACTAAGCGTGGCAAGGGTACGTTAGGGTCTCATGGACATTTTCAGCGATTTTACGACATTACTTACACTGGCAATTGCGGTGTTCATCTTTCTTCGGCTCAGATCGGTGTTGGGAAAACGCACCGGTCATCAGCGCCCGCCTTTTGATCCCGAGGAGTTGAAAAACAATCGCTCCGCTAATGATCTGCCGGGCAATGACAATATTGTTACGCTGCCAAAGCGTGGCGGCAGGGGTTCATCTACCGCAGCAGAAGCTGCCGATGTTGCCGCAATCGATGCGATCGCAAAACCGGGATCGAAGCTCAATGATCAACTCAAGAACCTGACGGCTTCAGACCCTTCCTTCCAGCCCGAGGAATTTTTGACAGGCGCAAGGCTGGCTTATGAGATGATTGTAACGGCTTTCGCTGATGGTGATCGCAAAACACTGAAAAATCTCCTGTCCAGGGAGGTTTTTGAAGGATTCTCTGGCGCAATCACTGATCGGGAATCCCGTGGGGAGGAAATCAGGTCCACATTTGTTGGAATTGATGACGCTGCAATCAAGGGAGCCGAAGTTATCGGCAATGATGAGCGATTAACGGTTCGGTTTGTCAGCCAGATCATATCGGCTACTTTTGATTCGTCAGGAGAGATTGTAGACGGAGATGAGGAACAAATCGCCGAAGTGATCGACATCTGGACCTTCGCACGGGATGTAAGGTCCAAGGATCCAAACTGGAAACTGGTCGCAACAGAATCAGACGGTTAATTGCCACAATAATTATCGGGAGGGATTAGGGTTAGGGCCCATGCTTGATTCTTCCGCCAATCCTACCTCCGGGTTACTGGAACACTATAAGAGGATTGAATTCTCATTGATTGATGGCTGGATGGACGATGACCATGCAGCGGCCATGGCATGCTTTCGTGTTACTGCGCGAAAATTATTGGATAAGGAATACCAGCAAGGCTATTTGGGTCCTCAATTGGCCGATCTTGCCAATGCTGCCAGAACAAGTCTGGATGGAACCTATGGCGGCAGGGTAACAAATACTTCAGCAAAAGAATTTTTTGAGACTTTTTTTGTGCCATACCGCCATGTCGGTCAAATTGGCACTAATGGTGATAACACCATTCCGGCCGATGCTGATAAGCCCTTATTCAAGGGTTTTGTAACAGGTTACTTCGAACCGGAAATTGACGCGTCGCTGGTAAAGACAGCCAGATTCACCCACCCATTTTATTCCAGGCCGCCGGATCTTGTCGAAGTTGATCCGCCTGCCATCCTCATGGATGGTGGTGAAGCAATGCAGTTTGCCCGACAGAAGTCAGATGGACTTGTCCCCTATTTTGATCGGGCCGAAATTGACCAGGGAGCGCTCGAGGGCAAGGGGCTTGAAATTGCATGGATAGAAAAACCCGTGGATGCCTTCTTTATTCATATCCAGGGTTCAGCGCGGCTAAGATTCGCAGATGGAACGGTCAGACGCCTGTCCTATTCTGCAAAAAACGGCCATCCCTATACTGCTGTTGGTTCGATACTTGTACGCAATGGCGTCATTTCAAAAGAACAGCTGACAATGGAAACGCTTCGTAACTGGATGGAGCTGGATCAGGCAGCCGCAGCCAGATTGATGCACCAGAACCGGTCTTTCATTTTTTTTGACCTTCAAGAAGAAACCGATCCTGCTTTGGGACCAATAGGCGCTGCATCCGTTCCGCTTACGCCTGGCCGCAGCCTGGCAATTGATCACAAGCTGTTTACCTATGGAATGCCGGTCTGGTTAGCCACAAAAACGCCATTGCCCGGCCAATCCGGTAGATTCCGAAGATTGATGATTTCGCAGGACACGGGCTCCGCCATCAAGGGCCCCGCACGTGGTGATATTTTTGTCGGCTCCGGCTATGAGGCAGGAATGGTTGCCGGTTCGATCAAACATGCATGTGATTTCATTGTCTTTATGCCGGTCACCTTTACGGGATCTGTGGAACAATGAGATCGAAGGGCAGCAAGCACAACAGATTGTCACCTGAGGATAAGCACTTGTGGCAGCAAATTGTTGATTCAGTCAGACCCTTGCACGGTTCCCGAAACCAGGTGGAAATTGATGAGGCTCTATCCCGTTCTCCCGGTACCGGGAAGCCGCAACCCAAATTGCCATTGACGGAAATATCGCCTCAAGTAATCAGACAGCCGACGGCAGCACCCTATTATCCGCCGGTCTCTGATCGCAAGGCGCAGAATCACAAGGGTTTTGCCAAACCGCTGGATGACAAGACTGTCAGAAAACTCCGCAAGGGCAAGCTTGATATTGATGCAGTCATCGATTTGCACGGAATGGCGCAATTGCAGGCGCACCGTTCACTGATAGATTTTGTAGAAAACCAGCAGCGTGCCGATGCGCGCATAGTTCTGGTCATTACCGGAAAAGGCAGGTCAGGTCAGGGCATATTGCGCGATGCAGTCCCGCGTTGGCTGGCTGAACACCCATTGCGGGAGATGGTGGGCGGATGGCGTAACTCGCATCTGTCCCATGGCGGAGAGGGCGCACTTTATGTGAGGATCAAAAGATCGGCTCCAGCATCCGGCATGGGCAGATGACACCATTTGGAAGGCACATACGTCATCTGCGTGCCAAAAAGGGTGTCACCCAAAAGCAGATGGCAAGGGATATGGGAGTTTCGGCTGCCTGGCTATCGGCGCTTGAACACGGAAAACGTGGTCAGCCAAGCTGGGACTTCCAGCAGAGAATCATCCAGTATTTCAACATCATCTGGGACGAAGCCGACGAATTGACCGATCTGGTAAGGATTTCACATCCGCGAATAGTGGTTGATACGTCCGGCCTGTGCCCCGAAGCAACAGAATTTGCAAATCTTGTTGCCGAACGTATCGATATTATTGATCCCGGGGATCTGAACGACTTGATTCATCAGATCAAGATCCGCTCAAATGCGAGGCCGCGCAGAAAGAGGAAAATCAGCTGACAAGTGGAAGAAGCTCATCCAGCTTGTCATTGATCAGCCAGCCATAATAATTTTCCAGCGGCAAGACAACCTGGCCATCCTTGGTCTTGGCTTTCAATTCCTCCGCCCGCCTGCGCACATCACCCAGATTATACAATGTGGCAGTAATTCCGGGATTGGAGGAAATATCCACTCCTGCAATCTGCGCATAGGAATCAATGGATATGCGAATGACTGCCGCCATGTAATGCAGCGTCGAATCGGGATCCATGATCGCCTTGTAGATCTCGGGCGCCCGGTTGACACTCAAGGGTGCAAACCGGCTTGTACGGACCACCATGTCATTGACCCGCAAGGCGGTCAGCGGATTGATCTGACCCAGGCCAAAAGTCTGTCCGGCAAATAGTGGCTGGAAGAAAACACGTCCGAAGCGGTCATCCGGCCATTCCTTCCCGCCGGTAAACTTGCCTCGAAATTCATTGTTCCAGACCGATTCGCGGCACGACCACAGGTCATAGCTGTCTGTAAATCCGCCACAGGCGGCAAATTCCGGGCGTTTGACGAATTCAGATACTTTTTCGCCATCATATTTGAACATTAGGCCGGAACCCAGGTAAGAAGCTGCCTTCACGACATAGGTCTGGATGTGGTCGAGCGCATCGACATTGTAGGTGTGTTCGCCAACCAGCGCTCCTACGATATGAACCGGGTGAATATTATACCGTTTTGCCGCAGTCTTGATCTTTTTCTGCAATTGCCGGTCACGGGCGATCAGATCCCGGATTTTCTGATATTTTCCCTCGAAACTGCCGTTTGTTGCTTTGGTACGGGAAAACGCACCGGCTGGAATATCAGGTTGTTCCGCATGCCTGTTTCCGGGTGCAACAGGGACAAGCTGGGCATTTGCCTGATTTGGATATCCGGCACCAACCACGCCAGCTATCAAGACAATTACCGCACATAGCCGGACGAATCCGGCCGGAACTATGCTCTCGAAACGGAAGTATCCGTATTTTTTTATTGCTGCCTTCATCTTCCGTCCTGTGGGTCTGGTCTAGAGAATAAAGCGGCTGAGGTCTGTATCCTTAGCAAGCTCACCAATATTGCTGTTTACGTAGTCAGCATCAACCTTGAATGATTCTCCGGCCTTGTCCGGTGCATTGAAGGAGATATCGTCGAGGATACGCTCCATGACCGTCTGCAACCTCCTTGCGCCGATATTTTCAATACTGGCATTGAGATCAACAGCAACATCAGCAATTGCATCTATGGCATTTTCAGTAAATTCAAGGGTAACATCTTCCGTACCCATCAGCGCGACATATTGCTTTATCAGGCTGGCTTCGGTTTCGGTCAGAATTCGCCTGAAATCATCCTTGCCCAGTGCCCGCAATTCAACACGGATTGGCAGGCGCCCCTGAAGTTCGGGAAGCAGGTCAGACGGTTTTGACACGTGAAATGCACCCGATGCAATAAACAGGATATGGTCAGTTTTTATGGGACCATGCTTGGTTGCCACTGTGGTTCCTTCAACCAGCGGAAGAAGATCACGCTGAACACCTTCCCGCGAAACGCTGCCACCGACATTGCCATCACGCACCGCTATCTTGTCGATTTCATCAAGAAAGACGATGCCGTTATTCTCGACCGCACTTATGGATTCGGCAATAATCTGCTCGTCATCCAGCAATTTGTCTGATTCATCGGCGATCAGCATGTCATAGGATTTGGTTACGCTGGTCTTGCGCTTTCGGGTCTTTTGTCCAAATGCCTTGCCCAGCATGTCGTTGATATTGAGAACACCGACGGAAGCACCCGGCATGCCCGGAATATCAAAACCGCCCATCGGGTTTCCGGTATCGGCAACCTCGATCTCGATTTCCTTGTCATCCATCTCGCCTTCACGAAGTTTCTTGCGAAATGATTCCCGTGTGGCCGGGCTGGCTGTCTTGCCGACCAGCGCATCAAGGACACGTTCTTCTGCGGCCAGATGAGCTTTTGCCTTTACTTCCTTGCGTTTTTGTTCGCGCACCAGTGCTATGGAAATCTCCATCAGGTCGCGGATGATCTGTTCTACATCCCGGCCAACATATCCGACTTCAGTGAACTTGGTTGCCTCAACCTTGATGAATGGAGCATTGGCAAGCTTTGCAAGACGCCTGGAAATTTCGGTCTTGCCGACACCGGTGGGCCCGATCATCAGGATATTCTTTGGCAAAACCTCTTCGCGCATATCGCCTTCGAGCTGTTGCCTTCTCCAGCGATTGCGCAAGGCGATCGCAACAGCGCGCTTGGCATCTTTCTGGCCGATAATGAAGCGATCAAGTTCGGAAACAATCTCGCGCGGTGAAAAATTTGTCATATGATATTCTCGTTTAACTCAAGCTGCATGATATGAACCTTTGATGCTGCAGCTTCAAGGCATGGAACAAAATTGAATCCGGCTTTTTCATAGGCTCGGATTGCGCGCAGATTGTCCATATCAGGATCAATGATCATGGTGTTGTACCCTTTGGCCGCAAGCATTCCGGTAAATGCACGCAGTACAGCAACGCCCAGACCCTTTGACAGGTTCTTTTCCTCTCCTATCGAAAGATCTATCCCGGCACTGTCTGGCGGCAATTTCGCCAGCCAGGGATATTTTGCGATCCATTCCACATTCTGATGGTCATTTATCAACCAGTACTGAATATAGCCGGTATTCTTTCCGTCGATCAGAAAGATGTAAGGCCTGGTAGAATCACGGCCCTTCACCATGTCCCGGATATATCCAAGTTCGGTTTCAGGATCTCCCCACCATTCCTGCCAATGGTCCTGTTCCATCCATTGGCCAAGCAGCGCAAAATCCTGCTCGACAACCTGCCGGAATTCAATTTGCGGCTCATGCCTTTTCATCAAGCACTTCCACAATCACACTGTCATTGGTGTACACGCAGATGTCGGCAGCAATCTTCATTGCTTTTCTGGCAATTTCCTCGGCGGAATAGTCCGTGTCGGCCAGTGCCCTTGCTGCCGCCAACGCATAATTGCCTCCCGAACCGATAGCCATAATGCCTTCTTCTGGTTCCAGTACATCTCCGGTACCGGTCAGCGCCAGCGTAATCGACTTGTCGGCTACCAGCATCATGGCCTCAAGCCGCCTCAGATACCGGTCTGTTCGCCAGTCCTTGGCAAGCTCAACGCAAGCCCTCATCAATTGATCGGGATATTGCTCAAGTTTCGCTTCCAGCCTTTCCAGCAGGGTAAATGCGTCTGCTGTCGCGCCGGCAAACCCTGCAATCACTTCGCCCTTGCCGATGCGGCGTACCTTTTTGGCGTTTCCTTTCATGACCGTTTGGCCCAGGGAAACCTGACCGTCACCGGCAATCACCACCTGTTTACCTCTTCGCACGGTTACGATGGTCGTGCCGTGCATGACTGGGGTGGAACTGGAATTCTGCATGAATACTCCCGTGAACTGGCAGAAAACCCGCCATAAACATTGTCTGCTTTGGCTGGGTGGCAAACCGTTCGGATATATAGCCTGCAGGGATGCCCATAATGGATATTTGACCGCTTATCTATGTGTTTTTATTGAATTTGCAATCAATGGCATTTTGATTCAACCGGATTAAACCCTTCGAAATTATGGTTTTTTCAACGCTTGGCTGGTATGAGCAGGATTTAACAGGACGGATAGAACGTGAATAGCAGCAAGATGCGCAAGGCAAAAATTTCAAGAAAGACCAACGAGACCGGTATCTCCGTTTCGATCAATCTCGATGGCACCGGCAAATATGATATTGCAACCGGCATCGGGTTTTTTGATCACATGCTGGAACAATTGGCCCGTCATTCGCTGATTGACATGCACATAAGATGCGATGGTGATTTGCATGTAGACGATCATCACTCGGCTGAAGATACCGGTATTGCGCTGGGTCAGGCGATTTCAAAGGCCCTTGGAGACCGCAAGGGGATCAATCGCTATGCCTCCCTTGACCTTGCAATGGATGAAACGCTGACCCGAGCAGCGCTTGACGTGTCCGGCAGACCGTTTCTGGTCTGGCATGTGAAGTTCACCAGGGCAAAGATTGGTAGTTTCGACACTGAACTCGTACGCGAGTTCTTTCAGGCGCTGGCTCAAAATGCCGGGATTACCCTTCATGTTGAAAATCTCTATGGCGTCAACAATCACCATATCGCCGAAACCTGCTTCAAGGCAGTAGCGCGGACCTTGCGCAAGGCGGTCGAACAAGACCCCCGCCAGCCTGATGTTGTTCCCTCCACAAAGGGTACACTAGATAACTGAGCAAATAATTCCGGGCGGGAATCGGGTTCATTGTTCAATCCACCTTCTTGTGCAATGCGAAATCGGCAGCTATGACATCAGCCATGGCCATATATACTGTCCATATACCGCCAAGCGGAGAAAGTGAGAGCGCCTGGTTCATTCGTGAGGGCGTGAACATATTTGCTCTGATCATTCCGTTTTTCTGGCTTTTGTGGCACCGGCTTTGGCTGGAACTGACTGTCTATATTGCCTTTCTGTTCATGCTTGCCGTCCTGATGTTGCTCGGTGGAGCAAAGATCGTTCCGTTTGTTTCGGCGCTTCCCGGTCTGTACCTTTTTGTGGAAGGAAATCAGCTTGTCCGCGCCCGGATCGAAAGAGCCGGTTGGATGCTGGATGCAGTTGTGGACGCAACAACGGTCGCGGAAGCCGAAATCATCTATTATGAAGGGGGCCATTTACGGCCGGCTAATACCGGCAATAGAACTTCTCGCAACCATGCGGGCGTTCTCATTGATCCCTCAGGCAATCCAAAACCAGCCTCCATCGGAATGTTCCCTGAATAATGCGTGTTGCAATTATTGATTATGGTTCGGGCAATCTCCACTCCGCGTCAAAGGCATTTGAGCGGGCTTCGCGCAATTCTGGAACTGATGCAGAGATACTGGTAACGAATTCCGCCGAGATCGTTTCTGGTGCTGACCGGATAGTACTTCCCGGAGTGGGAGCCTTTGCCGATTGCCGCAAGGGCCTGGACAATGTGCCGGGCATGGTGGAGGCCTTGCAGGTTTCCGTCATTAATGCCGGAAAACCATTTCTGGGCATCTGCGTTGGCCAGCAATTAATGGCAGAACGGGGACTGGAAAAACAGGTAACTCCCGGGCTGGGCTGGATCAAGGGAGAAGTGACGGAAATCGTTCCTGACAGGCCTGATTTGAAAATCCCGCAAATTGGCTGGAACACGTTGGATGTAGCGATAGAGCACCCTTTGCTGGACGGTATTCCCACGGGGAGCGAAGGTCTCCACGCTTATTTTGTTCATTCCTATCATATCACCAATGGGTTACGTGAGGAGCGTGTGGCCACAACCGATTATGGCGGTCAGGTTACGGCTATTGTCGGGCGCGATAACATTGTCGGCACGCAGTTTCACCCTGAAAAAAGCCAGAAGCTCGGCCTTGCGCTGATCACCAATTTTCTCAAATGGAAGCCTTGAACCAATATGATCCTGTTTCCTGCCATCGATCTCAAACAAGGGGAATGCGTCCGTCTGAAGCTCGGAGAGATGGATTCTGCCACGGTCTACAATACTGATCCCGCTGCCCAGGCGAAAAGTTTCGAGGATCAGGGATTTGAATGGCTGCATGTTGTCGATCTCGACGGGGCATTCGCTGGTGAATCCAGGAATGGGCAGGCGGTGGAGGCCATTCTGGGGGCCACGAAAAATCCTGTTCAACTCGGTGGTGGAATAAGAACGCTCGAACATATTGAAGCGTGGCTGTCGAAAGGCCTTGCCCGTGTAATCCTGGGAACAATTGCCGTCCGTGATCCCGAACTGGTACGGCAAGCCTGCAGGCAATTTCCGGGTCAGGTGGCTGTCGGGATTGATGCAAAAGGTGGAAAAGTCGCCGTGGAAGGCTGGGCAGAAGCCAGTCAATTGGGTGTCATTGAACTGGCACAACGATTTGAAGATGCTGGCGCAAGCGCAATTATCTATACTGATATTGATCGCGATGGAGTTCTTAAGGGAATAAACTGGGATTCGACGCTTGAACTGGCAAGTTCTACTTCCATTTCGGTCATTGCATCGGGTGGACTAGCTTCAATGGACGATATTCGCCGCATGACCGAACCTGATTGCGTTGTACTTGAAGGCGCGATTTCGGGTCGTGCGCTTTATGATGGGCGGATTGACGCGGCGGAGGCATTGGCGATTTTGAAGAAGGAAGGTAGCTGATGCTGAAAGCCCGCATCATACCCTGTCTGGACGTTAAAGATTGCCCGCGTCGCCCGCAGCATCGCGGATGCGAGGCCGTGCATACAGAAAAGGCGGCCATCCGATGCTGAAAGCCCGCATCATACCCTGTCTGGACGTTAAGGATGGCCGCGTCGTCAAGGGTGTGTCCTTTGTCGACCTCATCGATGCAGGCGATCCCGTAGAGGCGGCAAAAGCCTATGATGCCGCTGGTGCCGACGAATTGTGTTTTCTGGACATCACCGCGTCATCTGACAATCGTAATATCATCTTCGACGTGGTCGCCGAGACGGCAGACCATTGTTTTATGCCACTGACCGTGGGTGGCGGAGTACGGGAAATCGCCGATATCAGGAAACTGCTGCAGGCGGGGGCCGACAAGGTCTCCATCAACACTGCCGCCGTCAAACGCCCGCAATTTGTTGCTGAAGCTGCAGACAAATTCGGCAATCAATGCATCGTTGTCGCAATTGATGCCAAGCGGGTGTCAGGACCGGATGAAGCCGCGAAATGGGAAATCTTCACCCATGGCGGCCGTGAGAGAACCGGCATCGATGCGATTAATTTTGCAAAAGAGGTGACCTCCCTTGGCGCGGGAGAAATCCTTCTGACATCAATGGATCAGGATGGGCAAAAAACCGGTTATGATCTGGAACTTACCCGCGCTGTGGCCGATGCTGTTACAGTACCTGTCATTGCGTCTGGCGGGGTCGGTACGCTCGACCATCTTTGCGAGGGAATTCGTGATGGACATGCGACAGCCGTTCTGGCGGCGTCCGTCTTCCATTTCGGCACTTACACGATCGGTGAAGCCAAGCGCCATATGCATGAAGCCGGGATTCCGGTAAGATTGGATTGATTGAACTTGGTTGTTGTCGGTGGTTATCCGTATTTGGGCGCGTTGGGCACTCGGAGAGGCAGTAAGAAAATTGACATTTTCACTTAATGATCTCGACGCGATCATCCTTTCGCGCGCAAATGCTGGGGATGGTAGTTCCTATACTGCCAGCCTGGTGAATGCAGGCGTTGATAAATGTGCACAAAAGCTTGGCGAGGAAGCTGTGGAAACGGTAATCGCCGCAATCGGCAAGGATCGTGACGGCCTTACAAAGGAGGCTGCCGATGTGCTGTACCACCTTCTGGTTGTTCTGAAAGTTTGCGATGTCCCGCTTGAATCTGTAATGAATGAGCTGGAATCCAGGACTTCCAGAACTGGTTTGGAAGAAAAGGCATCCCGCCGCAAGTGAGAGTTGGCGGGTGACAGGGAGGCAGGATTGGACAAGGCGGTAATATCTTCGCCGGACGAATTCTGGCAGGCAGGGTTGCTTGCTGATGAACAACTGTCGCCCTATCGTTTCTTCTCCGCTGCAAAGTGGGCGGAATTCCGCGCCGATACGCCGTTGACACTGACATCCGAAGAAGTAGACCGGCTTCGTTCCCTAAATGACCCGGTATCCCTGGACGAGGTTCGCCAGATTTATCTCTCCATGTCGAGGCTCTTGTCTGCCCATGTAGAGGCATCCCAGAAACTCTTTAATCAACGCCGCCGGTTCCTGAATGTTGTCGGATCCAAAACGCCATTCATTATCGGGATTGCAGGTTCCGTTGCTGTCGGCAAGTCAACAACTGCTCGTATTTTGAAAGAATTATTGGCACGCTGGCCGTCAAGCCCGAAAGTTGACCTCATCACCACCGATGGCTTTCTGCTGCCTAACAAGACGCTCGAAGACAATGAACTGATGGAAAGAAAGGGATTTCCGGAAAGCTATGATGTTGCAGAAATTCTGAAATTTCTTTCGGCAATCAAGGCGGGAAAGGGCCAGGTAAAGGCTCCTATATATTCTCACCTGACTTATGACGTCCTGCCGGGAGAAAATGTAACAATCGATCAGCCCGATATTCTGATTTTTGAAGGCCTCAACGTGCTTCAATCACGCGAACTACCGGTAGAGGCCAAGGCCGTACCGTTTGTTTCAGATTATTTCGACTTTTCGATCTATATCGATGCGCGCGAGCCAGACATCAAGAAATGGTATATTGAACGCTTCATGCGCCTGCGCGAAACCGCCTTCCGCAATGAGAAATCCTTCTTTCACCGCTATTCAAAGATTACCGATAAAGAGGCGCTCGAGCGTGCAAATTATTTATGGAGCCGGATCAATCTGGTGAACCTTCAACAGAATATTCTGCCGACCCGGCCGCGCGCCGATCTGATTTTACGCAAGGGCGTCGATCATCTGGTCGAGCATGTTGCGTTGAGACGGTTATAGTCAGGAAGTATTTGTCACCCTTCGCAGGGTAAGATTGATGCGCCCGCCATTTTTTAGGAGTGGTGAAGTGTCTGGATAAATTCTGTCGACGCCATGAAAACACAGCCTTCCGGGCCCGGACAGGATGACTGCGTCACCGCTTGCAAGGCGGAATGAGGTAGTGCGTTCTTCGCGCTTCGTTCCGCCCACTCTGAACAGGCAGGTGTCCCCTAGTGACAGCGATACAACCGGAGCAAGCAGGTTTTCCTCGTCCCGATCCTGATGCAATCCCATTTTGGCGGTTTCGTCGTAATAGTTTATCAGGCAAGCTTCAGCTTGCACTTCAAAGGAAGAAAGTTCCTGCCAGATTTCCTGAAGTTGCAACGGCATTTCCGGCCAGGGTTTCCCTGTTACAGGATGATGATCCTGATAGCGATAGCCATGTTCGCGGTCGGTCACCCATCCAAGCTCACCGCAATTGGTCATTTGAACACTCAATGGCTTGCCGGTTCGCGGCATTGCCGGTACATACAGCGGTGCCTCGCTCACAATCTGACGTATTTCTTCCACCAGCTTTTTCTGACGTTGTGGATCCAGATATCCCGGTATCCAGTGAACGCCGTTTGGCAGCACCTGCATGTCTCTTCGATCCGTCATTTTTCAGTTGATTTCGAGGCTATTTCATACCGTTGGTGCATAAAAG
>JBPCWJ010000164.1:0-6906 GCA_051009635.1 Rhizobiaceae bacterium | reverse complement strand
AGAGGGACCTCCTGGCACCCTATTCCGACCTGATTTCTGAAGATATTATAGAAGGCAAATGGCAGCCGCCAATATCCAACGGGTCGGGTCGTGACCGCAAGATTCTTCGTGCAGCTCTCAAATTGCTCTCCGAAGCAGGATACAAGCAGCAAGGCGGGAAACTGGTCGATGTGAATGGCAATCCGCTGAGTTTTGAAATTCTGACCAAGTCTGAAGATGAAGAGAAGCTTGCCATTGCCTATAAACGTTCTCTTGATCTGGTTGGTATTGAAGCAAGCATCCGCGCAGTAGACGACGCGCAATATCAAAGGCGCACGCAGGATTTCGATTACGACATGATCATCGCTACCTTGCGTGCATCACTGTCTCCGGGGAATGAACAGGTAAACCGCTGGGGTTCCCAATCTCGGGATATTCCGGGAACATTCAACTATGCAGGGGCGGCAGAGCCGGCCATTGATGCGGCAATAGATTCTCTTCTAAACGCGAAATCTTCCGAGGAGTTTCAATCCAGCGTGCGAGCACTCGACAGGCTATTAATTGCTGGAAACTATGTCGTACCACTGTTCCATCTGTCTGACCAATGGATCGCGAAATGGAACGAGGTTGAACACCCGGAAAAAGCTCCCATTTATGGGAACCAGTATCCTGTCTGGTGGTCTGCACAAGAATAGTGGTCAGATAAGCGATTTTCCCTCAGAAAGCAGATTGAAATGACCTCTGACAAGAACAATACACTACAGATTGACATCGTTTCCGATGTCATGTGCCCTTGGTGTTTCGTTGGAAAACGAAACTTCGAAGCGGCGCTGCCATTGATTGACGACATTGAACTCAACATTAGTTGGCGGCCCTATCAGCTTGACGCGACGCTTCCAAAGGAAGGCAAGGACCGAAAATTATACCTCTCCGATAAATTTGGCGGGGAGGAACGTGCCGCCGAAATCTACAAACGCATCGAGGATGCCGGTCATTCTGTCGGCATTAATTTCAAATTCAATGACATAAAAGTCTCACCAAACACGCTAGATGCTCATAGATTGATCCGATGGGCGGGCGGGCAAAGTGCCGAAATGCAGGACAAAGTCGTTTTGCGTCTGTTCGAGCTCTATTTTCTTGAAGGAGAAAACATCGGAGATCATGATGTGCTCGTTGGTGCCGCAGAACTTGCAGGCATGGATGGAAAACTGGTGCGTGATTTGCTTTCAAGTCCAGAGGATGTTGAGGCTGTGGAAGCTGAAATCGCAACTGCACAAAAGATGGGTGTGACCGGTGTACCCTGTTTCATCATCGACCAGAAATATGCAGTATCCGGCGCGCAATCTGCGGATATTCTTGCAAAGGCAATCCGCCATGCCGCCGCCGAAAAACAGGAAGAAAAAGAATATAAAGGCCAGGATGGTATGTAATCTGGCAACCGGCAGTTGATTGGTTATGCGGCCTGAGCGGTAGCAGGCACCATTTTTGCCAGCGTTGTCATTATTACTGCTGAGCCGTGCAACCTCTTCTCTGCATTGTCCCAATCCCTGCTGATTACAACGGATTGATCAGGGCGGATTTTTGCCAGGTTTGATTGACCGGCAATCCACTGAATAAGTGCTGCGGGGTCAGCAAAAGTCTGCTCGCGAAATGAAATGACAACACCTTTCGGACCGGCATCGAGTTTCTCGACATTTGCCTTGAAGCAAAGCCCCTTGATGAAGACGATTTTCAACAGATGATCAACTTCTTCGGGATATTTCCCAAAGCGGTCAGTCAGTTCTGCGGCAAAGGCGTCGATTTCATCCGGCTCGCGCAGTTCCGCAAGACGCCTATAGAGAGAAAGCCGTAATTGCAGATCCGGAACGTAGTCTTCCGGTATCAGGACCGGGGTTCCGACAGTTATCTGTGGCGACCAGTTTCGATTTGCAGTTTGAGCCGCGCCGCCCTCCTTCAATTCGGCAACCGCTTCCTCAAGCATTTGCTGATAAAGCTCAAAACCGACTTCACGAATTTGTCCTGACTGTTCTTCGCCAAGAAGATTACCTGATCCCCTGATATCAAGATCGTGGCTGGCCAGTTCAAATCCGGCGCCTATTGAATCCAGAGATTGCAGAACCTTCAAGCGCCGCTCTGCATTTGCAGTAAGAGTTTGGCGAACAGGCAGCGTAAATAGCGCATAGGCGCGCGTCTTGGAGCGCCCTACCCTTCCCCTGAGCTGATAGAGTTGTGCCAGACCAAACCTGTCTGCGCGGTGGACAATCAGCGTATTGGCTGTCGGGATATCAAGCCCGGATTCCACGATGGTTGTAGACAGCAACACATCATACTGACCTTCGTAGAAAGCATTCATTACGTCATCAAGTTCGCCGGGAGCCATCTGGCCATGTGCGACGGCGACTTTCAATTCAGGAACATGCTGGTCCAGAAACTCCTTTTGTTCAGCAAGGTCGGAAATTCTTGGACAGACATAAAAGCTCTGCCCGCCGCGATACCGTTCTCGCAACAACGCCTCACGAACAACAAGATTGTCAAATGGAGAAACAAAGGTCCGAACAGCCAACCGGTCGACAGGTGCCGTGGTTATCAGTGACAATTCCCTGACTCCGGTCAACGCGAGTTGCAGTGTGCGCGGTATTGGTGTTGCGGAGAGTGTCAGGACATGAACATCCGATTTCAGTTCCTTCAGACGTTCTTTGTGCTTAACACCAAAGCGTTGTTCTTCGTCGATAACCAGTAGTCCAAGCCGGTCAAACTTCACTGTACTCGCCAAAAGCGCGTGGGTGCCGATGACGATATCAACTGTTCCGTCTGCCAAGCCTGCCTTGGTTTGGGCCAGCTCTCCTGAGCTTACCAATCTGGAGGCGTGACGTACTTTCAAGGGCAGTCCCTTGAACCTTTCTGAAAATGTCTTGAAATGCTGCCGGGCCAATAGAGTGGTTGGAACAACGATTGCGACCTGCTTTCCATTCATGGCGGCTACAAAGGCTGCCCGCATTGCGACTTCGGTTTTTCCAAAGCCAACATCACCGCAAACCAGACGGTCCATTGGAACGCCGGAAGCAAGATCGTCCAGTACAGCTTCGATCGCCACCAATTGGTCTTCCGTTTCGTCATAGGGAAAGCGCGCGGTAAAGTCGTCGTATAATCCTTCTGCTGGCGGCAGCGGATCAGTGGAAAGCAAGGTCCGTTCGGCAGCAATCCGGATCAGCTGATCTGCCATTTCGAGGATACGTTTTTTGAGTTTTGCCTTGCGCGCCTGCCAGGCCACACCGCCCAGTTTGTCAAGTTGGACTTCGGTTTCCGATGATCCGTAACGAGATAAAAGCTCGATATTTTCAACCGGCAGGAAAAGCTTGTCTTCTCCGGCATAGCGCAATTCCAGACAATCATGTGGGGCACCGGCTGCTTCAATGGTCCGAAGGCCGGCAAATCGCGCAATGCCATGTTCAACATGCACGACAATGTCGCCTTCACTCAGCGTGGAAAGCTCGGAGATAAAGTCGCTTGCCTTGCGCTTGCGCGAACTCTGGCGAATGAGACGGTCACCCAGAACATCCTGCTCTGCAATTATGGTTAGGCCGGGCAGCGAGAATCCTTCTTCTACCGGCAGGACTGCAAGCCCTGTTTCTCCTGCCTTCAAGACGTCGGAAGCGGTAAAATTCTCGATCAGCCTGTGCTTTTTGAGGCCATGTTCACCCAACACCTGAGCCATGCGATCACGGGCACCTTCCGTCCACGATGCTATGATTGTTATTTGATCGTTCTCTTCAAGCTCATCGATATGAGAAATTACGGCATCAAATACATTTGCGCCTGACGCTCTTTCAGCAGCAAAGCTATGGCCCCTATGGCCATGTAGATCAATTACATTGCGGTCACTCGTCTCCGGTGGCAGGAACGGTGAAAGTTCAACTGCGCAAGTTTCCAGAAGCTTGTTGCGTATTTCTGCAGGATCCACATAGGCCATCAAAGGTTCAATGGGCTTATAGGGTGTGCCAGCTTCCAGCGGCACTTCCATGGCATCCCGGCGTGCTTCGTAGTGTTCGGCAATCTGTTCAAACCGAGAAGCAACTGCATCGTTTACGTGGTAATCAGAGCTTATGCTGAAGTTCTCAAATGCATCAAAAAGTGTGTCGAGCTTGTCGTGAAATAGAGGTAACCAGTGCTCCATCCCGGCAAACCGTCGTTTTTCGCTAATTGCCTGATAGAGCGCGTCTTCACGGTTGGCGGCACCGAACATTTCCACATATCTTGAACGAAATCGGCTAACAGCTTCATCACTCAAATAGATTTCGCTCATAGGGGCCAGCGACAGTAACTTTAATTGACCGGAGGTTCTTTGGGTGGCGGCATCAAAGCTACGGATCGACTCAAGCGTATCACCAAAGAAATCGAGGCGAACCGGGTCAGTTGCCTGCGGCGCGTAGAGATCAAGAATTCCGCCGCGAACCGCGAACTCACCATGCTCGCGTACTGTTGAAGTTCTCTCAAATGCGTTTCCCGACAACCAATGAACCAGATCATCCATATCAATATTGTTGCCTGGAACCAGATTCAGATTCTGGGCAGAGATTTCAGCCAACGGAACATTTCTTTGGGTGATGGCGTTAGCGGTTGTCAAAACCAGGAACGGTTTATCAAGTTCCTTTCCAGCACTCGCAATTGCTGAAAATGCTGTTATTCGCCGGGCGGTGATTTCAGCGCTAGGTGAAACCCGGTCATATGCAAGACAGTCCCATGCTGGAAGGTGTACTGTCTCGAGCCAGGGCGCAAAGAACTTCAGCCCTTCCTCTATCATTGATAATTCCTGGCCATCAGATGCGATGTGTACCAGTCCGTTCTTTCCCTCCCGAGAGGCAAGGGAAGCGAGTTTGGCAAGCACATGCGGGCGGTAACCATCGGGAAGATTGGCAATTGTCACCGGCAGGCGGCAGTCGATCAATTTATCAAGCTGTGACACTATATCGGGCATCAGACGGAACGCCTCTGATGAGAACGGATTGCCTCGAAGACAGCATTTTGATGGCGATCGGGTACGGTAACCTCACCTGTAAACCAGGTCAGCAAATCCCGGTCTGATTCATCCATGATCAACTCCAGCAGAACCAGTTCTTCCTCGGTGAGGCTTTCCACGAAATCGCTAGCATATCTACCCAGCAGAATATCCATTTCCTTGATGCCTCTGTGGTTAGCCCGGTAGATAATCTGCTTTCTGCGAGGATCGAGTACCATCTGGTTTCCTGGTGGATAGTTCTTCTGATGTGTGGCGGCACAGTGTTTCACCTGTCTATAGTGCCGCTGGAAGGCAAGGAAAAGGTGTCAATCGCTACAGCGACGGAAACTTTGGAAAATTAACTCTTATTTGACCCTGAATGGCCGTATCAATGCGCCCGGAGATATTAAATTCACTTTTTGCACCGGTTTCACAGTTGGAGGGTATAGGCCCGAAACTGGAAAAGACCCTGACGCGCCTGCTGACCGGCAATGAGCATGGTCAACCGGCAAAGATTGCCGACCTTCTTTTTCATCTCCCCTGCCAGATAATTGATCGGCGAAGGCAACCTGGAATAGCCCGATCACCAGAAGGCGCGATTGTCACCCTCAAGGTTCGCGTAGACCGTCACAAACCGGCCCCGCGTGGAAACAAGCGTATCCCCTATCGGGTTTATGTTCATGATGAAACGGGTGAAATGTCGATCGTGTTCTTTCACGCACATGGTGAATGGATCAACAAGAGCCTGCCCGTAGGTGAGACCCGCTATGTAAGCGGCAAGATGGAGTGGTTCAACGGCCAACCCAACATGGTCCACCCGGACCATATTGTATCCGAAGAAGAGTTTCCAAATCTTCCTCTGGTGGAACCGATTTATCCCTCTACTGGCGGGTTGTCTCAGAAGGTTCTGCAGCGATCCATAAGGGCAGCCGTTTCAATCTTGCCTGAATTGCCGGAATGGATTGAACCTGAATTGGTGAAACGTCAGGCATGGTCGGATTTCAACTCGTCCCTAAAGCGGGTTCATGAGCCACGTGACATGATTGATCTTGATCCGCTCTCACCCGCCCGCAAACGTCTGGCACATGACGAACTTTTGTCAGGCCAACTTGCGCTTGCTCTCATGCGGGAACGGATGAGGAAAACACATGGGCATTCACGTATATTTTCCGGTGAACTTAAAGCCAGAATAATTGATGCTTTCGGCTATCCGCTCACACCATCACAAGAAACAGCAATTGATGAAATTCTTGCCGACATGAAACAACCAGAACGGATGCTGCGTCTGCTGCAGGGCGATGTGGGATCAGGAAAGACAATTGTTGCGCTTGCGGCGATGGTTTCGGCAGTTGAGGCAGGCGGCCAGGCTGCAATCATGGCACCCACGGAGATACTGGCGCGTCAACACAAGGTAACAATCGAACCGCTTTGTGACGCTGCGGGCTTGACCTGCGAGATACTGACTGGCCGGGAAAAGGGAAGACAAAGGGACGATGTACTCGAGCGATTGGTAGCCGGACAGATTGATATTCTTATTGGCACACATGCGCTGTTTCAATCTCATGTCGAATTCAAAGATCTTGCGCTTGCTGTAATCGATGAACAACATCGTTTTGGTGTGCATCAAAGATTGGCATTGGGAGAAAAGGGGTCTGCCACAGACATATTGGTGATGACCGCAACGCCAATTCCACGAACCCTGATCCTTACCTATTTCGGTGACATGGACGTCTCAAAGCTCACCGGGAAACCTGCCGGGAGGAAGCCAGTAAAGACAACCGCTATTTCCCTGGAAAGAATTGACGAACTGCTTGAGCGCGTCTCGGCAGCGATTGCTAATGGCGAAAAACTTTACTGGATCTGTCCATTGGTAGAGGAAAGTGAAGAACTGCCAATCATGTCGGCAGAGGACCGATTCAGAAAGCTGGAGA
>JBPCWJ010000163.1:0-7346 GCA_051009635.1 Rhizobiaceae bacterium | reverse complement strand
GTGAGCAATCATGAGCACCAACTCAGTCATGCCTCCCGCCACGGGCAATTCGAGTGTTGCTGACCGCCTACTTGCAACCGGCACCGGTAATGCGCTGGAACTGCGAGGCGTTTCCAAGCTTTTTGGTGCACTGGCTGCGCTGACGGATATCAACCTGTACATCAAGCCTGGCGAACGACGCGCAGTTCTCGGTTCTAATGGCGCGGGCAAGACCACCCTGTTCAACTGCATTACCGGGGATTTTTTGCCTACAACGGGTTCGGTGCGTTTTTACGGCGAGGATATTTCTGTATTTCCCGCCCATGAACGTATCCGGCGTGGCCTTCGGCGCACCTATCAAATCTCACTACTTTTCACTGGCCTGTCGGTCCTGGACAATGTTTATCTTGCATGCTGCGGGGTATCGCGCGGCCGCTTTTCGTTCATACGTCCGAGACGCAATGATTCCCTGATGGCTTCTGCTGAGAACCTGGTCCGGGTTGCTCATCTTCAGGATGTAAAGGACATGCAGGTCTCAGAGCTTGCCTATGGCCAGCAGCGGCAGCTCGAAATTGCCATGGCCCTGTCCGGCGCTCCTCGCTTCATTCTGTTCGATGAACCTGCTGCGGGCCTGTCGCCCACAGAGCGAACAGAGCTTATTGAGATACTCACCGGGCTTCCGGAGCACATTGGCTACATCATCATCGAACACGATATGGACGTGGCGCTACGGGTCTCCGAAAGCGTGACGATGATGCACAATGGCAAGATCTTCAAGGAAGGCAATCCGGCTGAAATCGAGGATGATCCAGAAGTCCAGGCACTATATTTTGGTGGGAGCGAATAATGGCACAGCGCTCCACACCCATACTGGAGGTCAAGGACCTCAACGTCTATTACGGCCAGTCCCACGCCCTGCAGGGTGTGAACCTGACACTTGATCAAGGTGTGTTGTCCGTGGTCGGTCGAAACGGCATGGGCAAGACCACGCTTTGCAAGGCAATCATGGGCATGATCCCGATCTCGAGCGGTTCTCTAAGCTTTGATGGTGAATCGATCGTCGGGAAAGGATCCACGGAGATTTCACGATCAGGAATAGGTTATGTTCCGCAGGGGCGCCGGTTATGGCCGTCCCTGACTGTTGATGAGCATCTCAAGCTGGTGGCAAGCAAGGGCGGACAGTGGAGTGTTGAGCGGATTTACTCGACCTTCCCACGTCTGGCAGAGCGAAAATCAAACGGTGGCGGTCAGCTTTCCGGTGGTGAGCAGCAAATGCTGGCGATCTCCCGAGCGCTGTTAGGGAACCCGAAACTGCTGGTCATGGATGAACCCACCGAGGGACTTGCCCCGCTGATAGTCCAGCAAGTCTCCGACATGCTGATCCGCCTGGGTCAGGAAGGCGATGTAAATGTTCTGGTGATCGAACAGAATATTGGTGTGGCAACAGCGGTTTCCGAACAAGTCGCCATCATGGTCAATGGCCGGATCAACAGGGTCATGGATGCAGGGATATTGGCAGCAGACCGTGACCTGCAGCAATCCCTGCTCGGTGTCGGCAGACATGCCCATGATGATATTCCGCTGGATGAACCTGATGATGAAACTGGTGCAGAAGTTACCGGATCAGATGACACACCAGTCAAAATTTACATGTCCAATCCAAAATTACCGACCAGATGGAGCCAACCGGTCCCGGTCAGGGTAATTGAAGGCAGTGCCCGGACGGCGACAGACGTGTCCACGACAGATTCCCGAACGTCCATTCAGCCGCTTTCAGCAAGTATTCAGGGTATGGGTACCAGGGTGCTGGTGGCTGGTACCATGGATACGAAGGGAGAAGAGCTTCGTTTCATTCGAGATCTTTTGAAACTGCAAAACCTCAATGTGCAGATGGTTGACCTGTCGACCAGCGGAAAACCATCCGGCGCAGATATTCCACCCCACACAATTGCGGGTTTCCATCCACGAGGTATTTCCGGGGTATTCACTGGCGACAGGGGAACGGCGGTCACCGGGATGGCAGAAGCTTTCGAGCGTTGGATGGCAGTCCAGAACAATGTCGCCGGTATCATTTCCGCTGGCGGCTCCGGTGCGACATCGCTTGCAACGCCTGCCATGCGGGCGCTACCGGTCGGTGTACCAAAGGTGATGATATCTACTGTCGCTTCAGGTCAGGTGGAACCTTATGTCGGGCCATCCGACATCATGATGCTCTACTCGGTAGCCGATGTTCAGGGCATCAACAGGATCACACGACAGGTATTGAGCAATGGTGCGAATGCGCTTGGCGGAATGGTCAAGGCGCGGATGGTCTCGCCGCCACAGATCGGGTCTGAAAAACCGGCAATCGGCCTGACAATGTTCGGGGTGACGACACCTGCCGTACAGCAAATTACGGCACAATTGGAAAAGGACTATGACTGCCTGGTATTTCATGCGACCGGTGTTGGTGGGCGATCCATGGAGAAACTCCTCGACAGCGGTATGCTGACCGGTGTCATTGACCTGACCACCACAGAAATCTGCGACATGATGATGGGCGGTGTTTTTCCGGCCAATGAAGATCGGTTTGGCGCGTCGATACGGGCGGACCTTCCCTATATCGGTTCGTGCGGAGCACTCGATATGGTGAATTTCGGCGCGCCAGAAACCGTTCCTGAAAAATACAAGGATCGGCTCTTCTACGAACATAACCCGCAAGTGACGCTCATGCGCACCACTCCGGAAGAAAATGACCGGATGGGCCGCTGGATTGGCGAAAAGCTGAACCAGATGTCAGCGCCGGTGCGGTTCTATTTGCCGGAAGGCGGCGTTTCACTTCTGGATGCTCCAGATATGGCTTTTCACGATCCGGCGGCAGATGCGGCGCTCTTCAAGGCATTAGAAGAAACTGTACGCCAGACCCATAGCCGCCAATTGGTCCGCGTGCCTCACAATATCAATGATCCCGAATTTACCTCGGTAATCGTATCAGCTTTTCGAACGTTTTTCGGTTCGGCTTCGCGCAAGGCGTCAGGAGAATAATCATGCATAACCGAAAACAGCTGATGGAAAACTTCCGTGCCATGCGCGACAGGGGCGAGCCAATTATCGGCGGTGGCGCAGGGACAGGATTGTCAGCAAAATGCGAGGAGGCCGGCGGCATTGACCTGATTGTCATTTACAATTCCGGTCGTTATCGCATGGCAGGTCGCGGATCCCTGGCGGGGCTGATGCCCTATGGAGATGCCAACGGCGTGGTCATGGAAATGGCTGGCGAAGTACTTCCGGTGGTCAAGAACACACCGGTGCTGGCCGGTGTCTGCGCCTCAGACCCATTCCGATTGATGGACAAGTTTCTAGAACAGATTAAGCAGGCCGGTTTTGCGGGCGTTCAAAACTTTCCAACCGTAGGCCTCATCGACGGATTGTTCCGGGCAAATCTCGAAGAAACCGGCATGTCCTATCAGCTTGAAGTCGACATGATTGCAATGGCGGCGCAAATGGACTTGCTGACCACACCCTATGTATTCTGCGAAGATGATGCCACAGCGATGGCAAAAGCCGGCGCGGACATTATTGTCGTTCATTTGGGCCTCACAACTGGCGGCTCAATCGGCGCGGAAACGGGATTCACGCTGGAAGAGGCTCCCGAGATCACAGACCGTTGGGCGGCAGCAGCCCTTGCTGAAAATCCGGATGCGATTGTACTGGTTCATGGCGGGCCAGTTGCCATGCCGGATGACGCGCGGTTTGTGCTGCAAAACACCAAAAATTGTCACGGCTTTTACGGCGCATCATCCATGGAGCGGCTGCCGACTGAAATTGCCCTGACCGAACAGACAAAAAAATTCAAAGAGATTAGCCGATAGGCTGAATGCGCAGGTAGGAGAAGATATCATGACAGGCGAACTTATAGGACAATTGGTATTGTGGCTGATTGCGGCTGTCATCGTCATTTTTATCATCTACTGGGTGATGAACTGGCTATACCGCCGATCCACAAAAGAGATAGCTTTTGTCCGTACCGGCTTCCTCGGCGAAAAGGTTGTGATTGACGGCGGAGCATTCGTCTGGCCGATCATTCACGACATTACACCTGTAAACATGAATACCTTGCAGCTGGAAGTCGTCCGGGAAAAGGATCAGGCATTAATCACCCGAGATCGTCTACGTGTGGATGTTGAGGCGGAATTCTACGTTCGAGTTGGTCAAAATCGTGAGGATGTGTCCCTAGCAGGCGCGACGCTTGGAAGGCGGACACTGGAACCCGAACGCATTCATTCGCTTTTGTCAGGCAAGTTCATCTCTGCGTTGAGAAATGTTGCTTCACAGATGACCATGGAAGAACTGCATGAGCATCGTGATCAATATGTTCAAAGGGTATTGGAGGCCGCACAGGAAGGGCTGGATAAAAACGGTCTTGAACTGGAAAGCGTGGCGATTACCGATATCGACCAGACCAATATCGAGTTCTTCAACCCGTCCAACAAGTTCGATGCTGAAGGTCTGACGACTGTCATCGAGTCCATCGAAGAGCGCCGCAAATTGCGCAATGACATCGAACAGGATGCGATGATCAAGATACGTGCACGCAATCTGGAAGCTGAAAAACAGGCACTGGAAATCGAGCGGGAGAGCGAAAGCGCAAGGCTTGAGCAGGAACGCGATATTGAATTCCGCCGGGCACAACAGCGTGCCGATCTTGCACGCGAAAGAGCCGAACGCGAGACGGATGCAGAACAGGCAAACATCGTCTCCAGGGAAGCAATTGAGACAGCGCGCATTTCCAATGAAAAGCAGATCTCGGAAGCGCGGATCGCGTCCGAGAGGGACGTTCGCCAGCTTGAAATCGAACGGCAACGTGTTGTTGAGGAAGCAGAGATCGGTACCCGCGAGCAGATCGAGCGAGCTCGGATCAATCAGGAAAAAACCCTGACGGAAGAGCGCATCAAGACGAAGCAGATGACTGATTCTGCCGAAATTGCGGCGCGTGAAACCATTGAGAAAGCCCGCATTGCGCAGGAATTGGTTGTCAATGAGGAACGGATTTCTTCAGAGAAGCAAACCCGTAGTCTGGAAATTGAGCGCCAGAAAACACTTGAAGAAGCTGAAATTGCGTCACAGCAGGCAACCGAGGCTGCAAGGATAGCTCGCGAGAAGCAGTTGTCAGCACAACGCATCGCCTCTGAACAGGAGACACGAGCGCTCGAAATAGAACGCCAGCGCATCATTGAGGAAGCAACCATTGCTGCCCGCGAAGCCACCGATGCCACACGGATCGCGCAGGAAGAACGCGTCCGTACATTGGAAATAGAGCGGAATAAGGCGGTTGATGAATCCGAAATAGCAGCGCGCGAAGCGGTTGAAAAAGCCCGCATAGCCCAGGAAAAACAACTTGCATTCGAGCGCATTGAATCGCGTGAGGAAACCGAGGATCGTGAAGTTTCCCGTAAGGCTGCTCTCGATGCCGCAGAAATTGCGGCCAAGGAAGCCACAGAAGCCAGGCGCATTGCGCAGGAGAAGGCTACGGCAGCAGATCGAATCGCCTTTGAAAAGGCAACCCGCGAACTGGAAATCGCTCGTAATCAGGCACTTGATGAAGCAGAAGTCACGGCTCGCGAGAGCGTGGAAGCAGCTCGCATTGCGCAAGAAAAGCAACTTGCAGTGAAGCGCATTGAAAGTGACGAATCGACTAAAGAGCGCGAGGTTTTGCGCGAAAAAGCAGTGCGTGAAGCAGAAATTGCTGCTGATGAAGCAACCGAGGCCAAGCGCATCGCCAAAGAGAAGAAAGTCGCGGCTGAGCGCATTGCCTACGAGCAGGATTTACGAGAGCGCGAAATCGCCCGGAACCAAACGGTAGAGACAGCCAGTTTTAAGTCACAGGCTGAAATCAACGCTGCCCGCATTGAGGAAGAAACGAAGACCCGGGCCAAGGAGGTTGAAAAGGAAGCAGAAGTTCGCTCAAGGGAAATTGAAAAGAATGAAGCGATCGAATCTGCCGAGATATCCTCCCGCCGGCTTGTCGAGCAAATGCGTATCGAGAAGGAGCAGGAAACTTCCATTGAGAAGATATCCCGTGATGAGCGGGTCAGGGCGCTTGAAATAGACCGGAATAAGGCGATTGATGCAGCCCAGATTGCTGCTGACGAAGCAGTTGAAGCCGCGAAAGTTGCCAAGGAAAAGGTTATTGATGCTGAACGCATCAGCGCCGAACAGGAAGTAGAAAAGGTCAAGATCGCCCGCAAGCAGGCTATTGAGCAGTTGGAGATCGCCCGCATGCAGGCTTTACGCGAAGCCGAGATTGCTTCGAAAGAGGAAATTGAGCGGGCTGAAATCGCTTCCGAACGCGGACTGGATGAAGCCAGAATTGGCCATCAGACCGAAAAACGGCGGCTTGAGGTTGAGAGAGAGAAAAACGTTCAGTCTGCTGAGATGGACAAGGCCATCGAACTCTACAAGAAATCACTGGATGAAAGTGCGGCTGCGGCTGAATCCGAAGTTGCAAGAGCCCGTGCTGTTGAGGCTACCGAGCGCGCCAAGACTGTTGAGGAGACGGAAATTGCCGAGCGCAAGCGTTCTGTCGATGTGGTGATCGCCGAGAAGCTGGCCGCCGAAAAACGGATCGCGGCGGAAGCAGAAAGCGTTCGTGCGGCAGTGGAGGCCGAGGCACAGAAACTCATCAACGAAGCAGAAAACGTACTTACGGATGAAGCCCGTCATTCGCTCTTCAAGCGCAAGATGCTGGAGCATGTCGAGGGAATAGTCTCAGCTTCCGTCAAGCCGCTTGAGAAGATTGACGGGATCAAGATTGTCACACTGGGCGGCAATGCCAGCGGCAGTTTTGGATCGGGAGGAGATGGTGCCTATAGCGTCACCGGTTCCGGTGGCGGTGGAAGCCCCACTGATGAGGTGATCAATTCCGCGCTTCGATACAGGGTCCAAGCACCCATGATCGATAGCCTGCTGAGCGATATCGGTATCGACGGGGCAAACCTGGCCAAGCAAGGCGGGTTGATCCGCGAAGCAAGCGACATGAACAGGATCGCAAGCGAGACAGAAAAGAAACTTGCCGATCAGAAGAACGCGGAATCTGAACCCGGTGGCGAAAAGCCGGATGGCAGTTCCGGACCTTCAAGATCACGCAGCAAGAAGAAATAAGGGGCGCCGTCAATGGCACGAGTATATGTATCGACGGTAATTAACGCGCCTGCTGACAAGGTGTGGGAGCGGGTGCGGGACTTCAACGCCCTGCCCCGCTGGCACCCGCGCATTCGCGACAGCCGTATTGAAGATGCCCTGCCTGCCGACAAGGTCGGCTGTATTCGAAATTTTAATCTACAAAATGGCGATAATATTCGCGAACGTTTGCTGGGTCTGTCTGACTA